>JAYTEU010000872.1:0-12557 GCA_043734985.1 Chthonomonadaceae bacterium | reverse complement strand
TGGACGAAGCTTAACCAAAACACGGCATTTTACGGCAAGTTCTCGATCTCACAGTAATCGATTGTCCGGATAGACGGTTGTACAGCCCGCTCCGCACGGAGCGGGCTGCAATATTAGCGCTCTGCCAACTATTTTGCCAACTCCTCTTGACACCGTTTCCCCCTTTCGAGTATTCTGATTTAGCACTCAGTCAGTGAGAGCGCCAATTTTGCGCCGTCTTGCAGAGGGCGCTGTAGACATGTTTTCCCAATACGGAAATAGGAGGTGCGCGATGGCATTGCGACCGCTTCGCGACAAGGTTGTTGTTAAGCCCAGTGAAGGTGAAGAGAAGTCCTCAGGCGGAATATTCATACCGGACACGGCGAAGAAGAAGCCCCAAGAAGGCAAAGTGATTGCTGTCGGAACCGGCCGACTGCTCGACGACGGCACGGTCAAGCCGCTGGCCGTTCAGGTGGGCGACACGGTGGTCTATTCCAAGTACGGCGGCACCGAGGTTACGATTGAGGGTGAAGAGCTCGTCCTGCTGGACGAGGATCAGATTTTCGCGGTCCTGGAAGCCTGAGAAACCTTTCCTGGGGTAATTGTCGGCGCCTCTCCCGCAAAGGGAGAGGAGGCGAGGATCAGAATTTAGCTATTTAAGAGGAGATTTCGTTCATGGCTGCAAAGCAATTGAAATTCGATGAGGAAGCGCGACGCGCGCTGGAGCGCGGTGCGAATGCCGTTGCCAATGCGGTTAAAGTGACCCTGGGCCCGAAGGGCCGCAACGTGGTGCTCGACAAGAAGTGGGGCTCCCCGACGATCACCAAGGACGGCGTCACCGTCGCCAAAGAGATCGAGCTTGAGGACCCGTATGAGAATATGGGCGCGCAGTTGGTGAAGGAAGTCGCCAGCAAGACCAACGACGTCGCAGGCGACGGCACCACCACTGCCACCGTTCTCGCGCAGTGCATGGTCAACGAAGGCCTACGCTACGTGGCCGCGGGCGGCAATCCGCTGCTCGTCAAGAAGGGCATCGAAACCGCTGTCGCCAAGGCAATCGCCGAGCTGAAAGCGCTTTCAGTCGAAGTCAAGGGCAACAAGGAGATGGTCGCAAGCGTCGCCTCCATCGCCGGTAACGACGATGAGATCGGCAGTCTAGTCGCCGATGCGATCGAGAAGGTCGGCCAGGACGGCGTTATCACGGTCGAGGAGAGCAAGAGCCTCGCGACCTACACCGATTTCGTGGATGGAATGCAGTTCGACAAGGGCTACATCTCCCCCTACTTCGTGACCGACCCCGAGCGCATGGAAGCGGTCATTGAGAATCCCTTCATCCTGATCCACGAGAAGAAGATTTCGGCCGCTGCCGACCTTATTCCGATCCTGGAGAAGGTCGCCCAAGCGCGCAGGCCGCTCGTGATCATCGCCGAGGACGTGGACGGCGACGCGCTTGCGACCCTGGTCGTCAATAAGATCCGCGGCATCATCAACAGCGTCGCGGTGAAGGCTCCGGGCTTCGGCGATCGCCGCAAGGCCATGCTCGAAGATATCGCGATCCTGACCAACGGCAAGTTCATCAGCGAGGACCTCGGCGTTAAGCTCGATGGCATCTCGATAGAGGATCTGGGGTCCGCTGCCAAGATCACGGTCGGCAAGGAAGAGACCACAATCATCGAGGGCGGCGGTTCCGAAGCGTCGATTATGGGCCGAATCAACCAGATCAAGCGCGCCATCGAGGACACCGACAGCAGCTACGATAAAGAGAAGCTGCAGGAGCGACTCGCCAAGCTTGCGGGCGGCGTCGCTGTCATCAAGGTTGGGGCCGCGACCGAGACCGAACTCAAAGAGAAGAAGCACCGCTTCGAAGATGCTCTTTCCGCGACCCGTGCAGCCGTCGAAGAGGGAATCGTCCCCGGCGGCGGCGTGACGCTGCTCAACGTTCAGAGCGCGCTCGACAACCTCGAAGGCTCCCCGGATGAGCAGCACGGCATCGCGATCGTGCGCCGCGCCCTGGAATCCCCGCTCCGCTGCATCGCAGAGAACGCGGGCTTCGAAGGCTCCGTGGTCGTCAACAAGGTGAAGAGCCTGCCGAAGGGCCACGGCTTCAACGCCGCTACCGAAGAGTACGGCGACATGGTTGCGGCCGGCGTCATCGACCCGGTCAAGGTGACCCGCTCCGCCCTGCAGAACGCGGCCTCCATCGCGGCCCTCATCCTCACCACGGAAACCCTCGTGGTGGAGAAGCCCGAGAAGAAGTCAGCGGCCCCTGCCGGCGGCGGTGGCGGCGACCATATGGACTACGGAATGTAGCTCCGCCTCGCAATCGCGATGGCAAAACCACGGCGCCCCTCCTCCAGCGATGGAAGAGGGGCGCTGTGTCTTCAGCATGAAGCCATGTTATCGTGACGCCGAAATTGCATCTGTGCGGAGCGGATCAACCCAGCCACTCGTTTCAAAGGCTTCTGGCACGAATGGTGACAGAGTCTTTGACCCGCTTAACTACAATGAGAAAAGGCACGGACACGCCGGGAGCCTGTTCAAACAGCATTCGCAGAGAACCAATGGTAAACTCTGCGGAGATGTGTCCAGGACGCAAGTAGATGATTCCAAAGACGGGGACTCCGGCTCGGATCGCCAAGGTTCCGAAATCTGCGTCGTGCGTCAAGATGACGCGGCGTTCCGCCAGTGCTTTATCAATCAACGCTTGGTCGCTAGTGCCTGCCAATTCGGTACCGCGCACTAGGAGTACATCGTTGCCTTGCAGTTTCAGATACGCGCCTACAATTGGGTGGATGTTCTCGTCTGCCAAAAACGCGGCGTCTTTGAGATTTACGCAGCAACCTTGGCCGTAATGATGATCTCATTCTCAAGGAAACGTGCCGCGTATCTAAGCGCTTCCAAGATGTCTTCCAATATGAGCTGCGGATAGGCGTCGACCACATCTGCTTGAGTTGCACCGGATGCCATCAGCTCAAGGAGAAAATCAACACTCAGTCGAGTTCCTTTAACGCACGGTTTTCCGCCGAGCAATCCAGGTATTGAAACGATCCGGTCGCTCATTTGCTAACTCCTTAGGGTGACTTTGGAATCCTTGCCACGTAGGCAGGCCATTCAGACATTCGTGTCGAGTAGAAAGGTCACAGAAGTTTTCTCTCCTCGGGCTCACCTTGAGGCCATCGTGGAAAGGTCTCGTCGGAAATGCCTTCGGCGGTTGCCTTGATAAAACCTGTCGGCCATCCGTTCGAGAACGAGTCTCCAGCAACATTCGTCCTGTGTCCGTACTAAATGATACCACGTCCCGCGCGGTGAAATCCGCCGAAGCAAGTGTGGACAGCGTAAGCTGTTCCCCGGCAGCAAGCAGTTTCCATCGCAGCCCTAATCCTCACCATGGAGACCCTCATGGTGGAGAAGCCCGAGAAGCAGTCCGCGGCTCCTGCCGGCGGTGGCGGCGGCGACAATATGGACTACGGAATGTAGCTCCGCCTCGCAATCGCGACGGCAAAACCACGGCGCCCCTCCTCCAGCGATGGAAGAGGGGCGCTTTGACTCGGGAAGCCAAGTGAGGTAGCCTTGATGCTAGCCGAGTTAGTTGCGGTTGGCGATTGTGTCGACCGCGTAACGGCTGCCGGACTGACTTCTCACGGCGCGTATCAGTTCGTGCAGGGCGCTCATAATCTGGTCGGGGTTCTGGAATCGGCGGGGCCGGTTGGTAACGGCGACGGCTGCGATAGTGCAGTGAGAAGGCCGTGAATTCGGACTCTTCGAATTGGCGGTAGGCTCGGCAGGCGGATTCCCGCATCCAAGCGAGAGCGACTGGAAGCCTTCGACGATGGCACTGCAGACAGCGTGCGCCTGCTCTGGGACCGTGAGCACTACAAAATCATCACCGCCTAGATGCGCGATCAGGTCATTCGGGCTTCCATAGCGAGCTGAGGCTGAGGCGATTAGCTCGGCGACCGAGAGAATCAGCTCGTCACCACGACCAAGCCCGTACTTGTCGTTTACGGAGGTAAGGTCGGCTAGATCGACCCTGATTACGGCGAGGGAACTTTGCGCCGCTATTCGCGACCGGAGTTCCTGCTCCAGAGGGACGCGGCCGGGGCGTCCTGTCAACGGGTCGCAATAGAGGGCACGGCGCACGGGCTGGAGCGCCGCCGCCTCCATGAGACTGCGGACTGAGACGACACCTTCGTAGCCGCCGGACCCGCTGAGCACGAGGATATCCGCATCCAGCACGATATCCTGTCGAGTGACTATCTGGCGGACCACATCGCGAACGCACGACGTGGATTGTACGCGAAGGACGTCGGTGCGCATCCATCCGCCGATCGATTCCGCGGGCATCATCTCCGCTGCCTGCGCGGCCTTGATCAGTGGCAGAAAGTGATCGAACTGCTGGCGCGCGAGGAGTCCGACCACGCTCTCGCTCTCCTGGACCGCTATGCTTGTCAGGCCCGAATCCTTTGAAAATCGGCGTGCGGCCTCCGAGAGAGATGTCTCAACGTCGACGAGCAGTCCGGGCCGGGCAAGATTGCCAACGGTGATATCCACTCCGGCGCACCGGCGTTCTCGCACTGCGACGCGCTCCTGAATGTATTCGCGCATCGAGCGGGTGGTACCACGCACGGCGTCCGTCGGTTTGCCCAGCAGGTATCCCTGGCAATAGGGTATCCCCAGCTCTATCAGGGCCGCGAGCTCTGCCTGCGTCTCCGCCCCCTCGGCGACCACGGCCGCTCCGGTGCTCTGGGCATACTGCGCTACAGCCTTCAGAAGCGCGCCGCGCTCGCCGGCGACGTCGATGTTCTTCACCAGATCGCGGTCGATCTTAACGAAATCCGGCCGAAGCTCTGCCACTGCGCGGAGGCTGCTGTAGCCTGCCCCGGCGTCATCGATGGCGATTCGGAATCCCTGGTCGCGCAGGTTTCGGATGTCCTCCATAAGCCTGGGGAAGTCGCCGACCATCTGACGCTCGGTGACCTCGATGACGATATCGGAGGGCGTCAATCCATGGTCTCGGACGCGCTGCGCGATCGGCCGCTCCTGCATCGCCATGGCCGCGAGGCCCTCGGCATCCATGTTAACGAACAGCAGATGGCGTATTCGCTGCTCTGCGGCGGATTTCAGGCACTCCTCGAGGCAGGCAAGGTCAAACCATGCCACTACACGGGCCTTGTCCGCAACGCGAAACATCTGGCCGGGCCGCCGGATCAATGCGCCTTTAGGTCCGCGGATAAGCGCCTCGTATCCGATCACGCGACCGTCGCGCAGGCTGACGATCGGCTGGAATTGCGGCGTCAACTGGCGGTTTACCAGTATCTCCAGCAGCGAATTGAGCTGGGCGATATTCTCCGTGAGATTATCCAGGTGAGAGAGCGGGGTTATCGGAGTGACGGCGAACGGATCGTCCAGGCCCGTTTCATTGAACCAGTCCCGCGCGAGCTGGCTAACAAAGGAGCGGCAAAGCGTATGAATCTCCAGGCAGCGCATCTGGCTGGCTGAATCTGAGGGGAACCGAAGGGCGACAATCCGGCTGTCGGAAGTCGGCGACCATATCTCGACCTCTGTCGGCCCCATCAGCGCCGCGTGAATCGTGGACTCGACGCGAGGCTCCGTCAGCCAATCGGCCGCGGTCGCGCTCTCGGTGCGGATTACCAGGATTCCTGTGCGACTTGTAAGGGCGTCGATAATCCTTGTGGCAGGATCGCCATCAAATACCGTGTTGGCGACTGGGGCAGCCGGCAATTCGAAATGTCCGTGTTCGGGTTGTGTTAATCCCACATCACATCCTAACGATTAGCAGAAACGTTGCTTCACCTGTTTTTCCACAGTTCGCGTGAAATAAGGAAGGCTGGACACATCGTCCATGTCCGATAGATCGTACCGTCTCGTGGCGAGGCTGCGGCGACGGATGATGCGGGCGCTCGATTGCACGCTTTCCACAGCAAAAAATCGGGATCGAGACTTCCAACACACTTGACAATACAACGCTCAGGTTGTATAATAACCACAGCAACAATAGGATACCTGAGTAGTGATATGGGTCTCTGAAATATATGCGGAGGTAACTGGAATCATGGGTAAAGCAGTAGGAATTGACCTGGGCACGACCAACTCGGTCGTCTCCATTATCGAGGGCGGTGAGCCGACCGTCATTCCAAATGCGGAGGGAAGCCGCCTCACGCCTTCGGCCGTCGGCTTCAACAAGAACGGCGAGCGTCTGGTCGGAGCGAGCGCAAAGCGGCAGGCCGTTATTAGCCCCGACCGCACGGTTATCTCTATCAAGCGTAAGATGGGTACGTCGGACAAGGTCAGCATTGATGGCAAGGGTTATTCGCCTGAGGAGATATCGGCGATGATCCTCCAGAAGCTGAAGTCCGACGCGGAGGCGTATCTCGGCCAGCAGGTTACGGAAGCGGTCATTACGGTTCCCGCCTACTTTAACGATTCACAGCGGACCGCCACCAAAAATGCGGGCGAGATCGCGGGACTGAAAGTCCTTCGCATCATTAATGAACCGACCGCCGCCGCCCTGGCCTATGGCCTCGATAAGAAGAAGGAAGAGAAAGTACTCGTTTTCGACCTCGGAGGCGGAACCTTCGATGTCTCGGTGCTCGAAATCGGCAAGACCGATGACGGCACCCAGGTGCTCGAAGTGCTCTCCACGAACGGCAATACCAGTCTCGGCGGTGACGACTGGGATCAGCGAGTCGTCGAGTATGTCGCCGATGAGTTTCGCAAAGAGACGAGTATCGACGTTAAGAAAGATAGGCAGGCTCTTCAGCGTGTTCGCGAAGCCGCAGAGAAGGCCAAAGTCGAGCTCTCGAACGTTACCCAGACCAACATCAACCTTCCGTTCATCAGCAGCACCCCCGAGGGGCCGGTTCACCTGGACGTAAACCTGTCCCGCGCGAAATTCGAAGAGCTGACGCGCGACCTAGTGGAAAAATGCCGGGGGCCGTTCGAGACCGCACTTTCGGATGCCGGTTTGAAAGCCGCCGATATCGATGAGATCGTACTCGTGGGCGGATCGACCCGCATGCCGATGATCCAGGAGCTGGTGCGCATGCTCGGCGGCGGCAAGGAGCCGAATAAGAGCGTCAATCCGGACGAGGTAGTTGCAATCGGCGCGGCGGTGCAGGCCGGTGTTCTGGCCGGAGAAGGCAATCAGACCGGCACGAACATTCTGCTGCTCGATGTTACACCGCTCTCCCTCGGAATCGAGACGCTGGGTGGCGTGATGACCAAGCTGATCGACCGCAACACCACGATTCCGACGCGGAAGAGTGAGACGTTTAGCACTGCGGAAGACGGCCAGACGAGCGTTCATGTCAAGGTATACCAGGGCGAGCGCGAAATCGCGGCGGCGAACAAGCAGTTGGGAGATTTTCAGTTGACGGGAATCCCGCCCGCTCAACGTGGAATTCCACAGATCGAGGTAACGTTCGACATCGATGCCAACGGTATCGTCAGTGTTTCGGCGAGAGATAAGGCGACGGGCCGCGAGCAGAAGATCACCATCTCCGGGACAGGCGCCCTCAATAAGGACGAGGTCGAGCGGATGGTGAAAGAGGCCGCGACACACGCCGAAGAGGACAAGTCGGCGCGCGACCGGGCCGAGACCCGCAACCGTGCAGAATCGCTGATGTACAACACCGAAAAGCAGCTCAAGGACCTGGGAGACAAGGCGCCTTCGGACCTGAAGGTGACGGTGGAAAATGCGATCGGCGAGCTGCGTACCGCTCTCAACAGCAACGATACGGGCGTCGAGGACCTGAAGCGCCTTACGACCGAGCTAGAGCAGTCGGCCTACAAACTCTCGGAGCTTGCGTACCAGCAGGCGACCGCGAGCGAAGCGGGCAGCGGCCAGGGACCATCGGGCGAGAGCCCGGCGCCTGAGCCGGAGCCGCATGTCGAGGACGACGTGGTGGACACCGAGTTCAAGAGTTGACGAACAGCACAGTGATAACACGCAGTTCCTCTCCGCGTTGAGAGGAGTGTCCGCGCCCGGGTAACCCAACGCTCCGGGCGCGGAGAAAAGCCAAAACAGGTTGTGCGAACTAGCGTGGTGGTAAATCTCTTGGTGAAGGGGGGTGATGTTTCGTGAGTGGCAAGGACTTTTATAAGATTCTGGGCGTTGCGCGCACCGCCACGGAGGAAGAGATCAAGAAGGCGCGTCTGAAGCTGGCTCGCAAATATCACCCGGATCTAAACCCCGGCAATAAAGATGCCGCCGACAAGTTCAAAGAGGTGCAGAACGCGTATGAAGTGCTCTCCGACCCAGAGAAGCGGACGAAGTACGACAAATACGGCGAGCTTTACGATAAGGTCGGTCCTAATGGCCCGGGCGCAACCGCAGGCGGCCCCGGAGGCGTTCGCTATGGTGAGGCAGGCGCAAATCCGTTCGACGCGGGCGGCGGATCGGCGGGGTTTGGAGGCTTTGAAGATTTTTTGCGCACCGTAATGGAGGGTCGTGGCGCCGGCGCATCTCAGCCGTCCGGTCAGACGCGCGCGCCTTCAGCGGCTCCAGCGGAGGATATTGACTTTGGCTTGGAGATAACCCTGGAGGATGCGCTTCGCGGCGTCGAAAAGAGAGTGACTCTTACCGTGGACGACGTCTGCCCCGATTGCGGCGGCAGCGGAACGGCACGAAACGCAAAGGGTCAGTTTGACCTGAATAAGGGGGTCTGTCCCAAATGCCGGGGGCGGGGCCGCATGCCTGCAACCCGGAGCCTGACTGTGAAAGTGCCGGCGGGCGTGTGGGACGACTATCGTATCGCCTTGCCCGGGCAGGGTCCGACCGACTCACGGGGACGGCGCGGCGACGTTTTCGCGAGAATCCAGATACAGAAGAACGCAAAGTTCGAGCGCGACGGGCAGAACCTGACGTTCGATCTGGCCGTGCCTTACACCGTGGCGGCCCTGGGTGGGGAGATACCCATCGAGATGGTGGGCGGCAAGCGCAGTGGGCTGCTGGTGCCGCCGGGAATCCAAACGGGGCAGCGACTGCGCGTTAGTGGCCAGGGGATGCCGGCGCTCGACGGCCGACCGGCGGGAGATGCGTTCGCCCGCGTGAAGATCACTGTCCCGAAGGACCTGAACGACCGCGAGCGCGGGCTGCTTGAAGATCTCGCCAAACTGCGCAGCGACCCGGTGCGAAAAGCCAAATAGAATTTTGGATTTTGGATTGTTGGGCGACTCCGACGTGCAGTGCGAATTAACTATTGCCCACTGCCTATTGCCGTCTGCCCCTGCGGAGGAGTGATAACATGGCCGCGCACGAAAAAACGGAACCAGTCTATATGATCGGCGTCGTTGCCGGCCTCACTCAGATGCACGCCCAGACGATTCGGCTCTACGAGCGGCTGGGCCTGGTCACGCCGCTTCGCAAGAATAAGAACCGGCTCTATTCCGAGTCCGATGTCGAACGGCTGCGCCAGATTCGAAGGCTCACTCAGGACATGGGCGTCAACCTTGCGGGCGTCGAGGTTATTCTTGACCTGCTGGACCGACTGGAGCGCCTCCAGAACGAACGGGACGGACTGCTCACGCGCAGCCACGAGATCGAGGAGCGCGTTCGCGAGTACCTCGCCCGAAGCGGCGGCAAATTCCCTTGACTGGACAAACTCCCTCCATTACCGCCCGGCCGCACGGATTTCACCGCCCTGCCGCTGCCGCCGGTCGGTTCCGCGCCGAAGCTGATCTGCCGAGGGCCGCTGATCACTCCACCGCCACCGCGCCGCCTGACCGCCGGTAAGGCTGAGGAGTGAGTATGGATTGCTACGCCATCCCTTCAGCCATTTCATGAGGCCGTGGACGGCGGCACAGTCCTGGTTCGTGGTACAATTTGGTTAGGAGGAAGCGAAGTATGGAAACCTCGTTGCGATTTGACACTCAGGTTTTGCCCGGACACCGGATCGAAGTCTGCGCGCCGGAATTGCCTGAGGGTGCGCGCGTCGCCCTATTCGTTACCGATTCATCCGAAGGGGCGAACCGCCGGTATCCCTCAATCATCGAGGCCGCTTATGACGACTTGGTTGCGAAGGAACTCCATTCCACTCTTACCGAAGCCGAGGCAATTCGATTGAAGGATATTTGTCAGGTAATCGCGGATATAGATCGCTTGACGCTTTCCGACGATATTCGAGTTGAACGGCTTAATCAGGTCGAATCAGTGCTCATCCACCTTCGAGCCGAGATCGATTCTCTACCCGATTCCTGAAACGACGTAATATGTTTTTCCGGCGCAGCCAGCCCGATCGTCAATATCATGACTACACTGCTTACCGTTCGCGTCTACGCACGGACTTCCAATATCGATGCGCCTATTGTCTACTGCATGAGAACTTCCTCGGAGGTGAGGCTGGGTGCTGCATCGACCACCATCGTCCAATTCGCGGAGCGCACGCACGTCCTGAACTTGCCGCGGTCTACACCAACCTATATTGGTGCTGCCGAGAATGCAACGAGAACAAAGGCGACACTTGGCCATCGGCAGGCGATTATGAATCGGGCCTACGATTTCTTGATCCCTGTAGGCCAGAGGATGATCATGACCATCACTGGCGTGTCCTTCCTAACGGTGACCTCGAATCACTCACGTCAACGGGCTCCTACACAATCTGGCACTTGAAACTCTGGCGGCCGTTTCTACAACATCAACGAGCCAGGGTTTTTCGCATTCAAGAGGAGATCATCGCTCTTGAAAGCCGACTTCAGCTCAAGAGCTTATCTCCAACGCAGCGCTCGCAACTGCAGCGACTCCTGGATGAAATAAAGCAATGGTCGGTACCTGCCGTAATCGATCGGCCAAGGCCTTGACGTCCGAACTTGCACGACCGTTGCGAAAGTGACACATTGCTTATAGCGAGGTGAGGTAACTTTCCGCACAAAAACAATATTTGCGGTCCAAACCGCAAGTTCTCGTCCTTGACGAAGGCAGGGGTAGGTGCTACAATTAGGCAGTCGTTATCCTGCGAATTGGACGAAAGCCAATGCCGCCAATTCCAATCCACTACCACTTCAAAACCGCCGCTTTAACGAGCTTATTACTAACCGCCGTCACCGTTGCAATGCCGTCAGCCGCGCGTCAGGACGGCGAGCTTTCCCGGCAGGCAAGTGACCTTCTGGCGCAGCGGTGCCTCGCCTGCCACGATTCGGTGAAGCGCGCCGGTGGGGTCGATCTAACAAATCGGGCGTCGGCGCAGGCTTCCGGCATATTCAAAGTGAACGCTTCCGGCAGTTCTCGGCTGGAGCGAGTGGTGACGTCGCGCAAGATGCCGCCGAACGGCAAACTGTCGGCTGGCGAAGTCTCCCTTATGACGCGCTGGGTCGCGGTGGGCTCTCCGTATCCGGCAGTCAAACTGGAAGCCGTGAACGCCGCTTCCGCGCCGCTCTGGTCCTTTCAGCCGGTAAAGCGTTCTTCCGTCCCGCAAACTCCTTTTGACGCTCTTTCCAACAACCCGGTCGACCGGTTTCTCTTCGCGACACTGGCGAAGAACGGACTGCGGCCGTCGCCGCTTGCCGATCGGCGGACACTGCTTCGTCGAGTCACGATTGACCTCACTGGACTGTCCCCAACGCCGGAAGAGATGGATGCGTTCCTCCGCGATTCCGGCCCGAATGCCTACGCGAAGGTGGTGGACCGGCTGCTGGATTCTTCTGCTTACGGTGAACGCTGGGGCCGTCACTGGCTGGACGTGGTGCGGTATGGCGAATCGAACGGGTACGAGCAGAACCACGTTCGGCCGGATGCTTGGCCCTATCGCGACTACGTGATTCGCGCGTTCAACAAAGATACGCCATACCCGCAATTCGTCGCGGAGCAGCTTGCGGGCGATGTTCCGGCAAAGGATAATCCCGATGCGGCAGCGGCAACCGGATTCCTGGTCGCGGGCACGCACGACACCGTGGGCATCCAGACAGAAGAGGGGACGCGGCAGCAGCGCTCTAACGATCTCGACGATATCGTTTCGACCACGGGCGCGGCCTTTCTTGGCCTCACGGTCGGGTGTGCCAAGTGTCACGACCACAAGTTCGACCCGATTCCTCAGCGCGATTTCTACCGGCTAGCGGCTTGCTTTGCGGGCGTGCGACACGGCGTAAGGCAGATGCGCGACCAGACTGAAGCTGAGAAGCGGCAGGAATCGGAAGCGACGAACCGGTCGACTGAGCTTCAGAACGCCCTTAACGACCTGGACAATCAGGCGCGCACCGTGGTACTGCGAAATCGCGGTGCGGCTGCTGCCTCGCGCCCCGCTGTTAATGCCCGGCGCAACGAAGACGTTTTTGCGCCGGTTACAGCGCGATTCGTCCGGTTCACGGTTCTCGCAACCAACGACGGCGCGGAGCCCTGCATTGATGAGCTTCAGGTGTTCGGTCCTGCATCTGCGGCCAACCGCGCGCTCGCGTCGGAGGGAGCAAAGGCGACAGCAGGCTCGCTGCTTCCGGGCTATGCCATCCACCAGGTGGCGCATCTTAACGACGGCAAGCTTGGCAACGAGCATAGCTGGGTCAGCAGCGCGAAAGGAACCGGCTGGGCACAGATCGAGCTGGCTTCGGAACAGGCTGTCAGCCGGGTT
>JAYTEU010000871.1:0-1510 GCA_043734985.1 Chthonomonadaceae bacterium | reverse complement strand
GGATCGGTGAAGTAGATAGCGCCGCCGGAGTGTACGACCACATCGTTCGGGCTGTTGAGCCGCCGGCCCTCGAAACGTTCGGCCAGCACGGCGATCGTGCCGTCCTTCTCCGTCCGAGTCAGCTTTCGGGAGCCGTGCTCGCAAGTGAGGAGGCGGCCCTCACGGTCCAGAGTGTTGCCATTGCTGTTGTTGGAAGGCGTTCGGAAGACAGTCGCT
Source organism: Chthonomonadaceae bacterium (assembly GCA_043734985.1). GTDB lineage: Bacteria > Armatimonadota > Chthonomonadetes > Chthonomonadales > Chthonomonadaceae > DATGJU01. Next base: position 1,294 of record JAYTEU010000871.1, on the reverse strand, counting down.
TCGGCAGCGCCCTCCTTCCACTCGTACATCGTATCGGCGGGAATATCGCTGAAGACCAGCGTGCCGGTCGGCATCCAGACGGGTCCCTCGATGAAGCGAAACCCGCCGACGAGCTTCTCCAGTTCGCCACCGTCGGGCATAATATCGTTCCAGGTGGCTTCCGGCTCTTCGGGCGAGGGGAGATCGGGAGTTATTGCGTGCATGGTTTGCCTCTTTGCTGGGTAGGATGTATTTGGGAGAGAGTTCGCGGCGCTGCGGCGATTTCCTGCTTGATACGGGATTTTTCGGACGGATAGGACGATTCGGGCATCGGCGCCCGCGTGCACGGGGCCGTACCGCAGGCTTTTGCAATCGCCGCGAGAAACGTTATAGGGAGCATACGATGGAATTTCGCCAACTGGGATCACGCACAGGGTTGAGAGTATCCGCCATCGGATTTGGCGGCGCGCCCATCGGACTTCAGAACTATCTCACCGGCGAGGACCGGGACAGTCCGGCGTTCCAGGCGCAGGCCATCGATGCCGTTCGGCTGGCAGTCGACCTCGGCGTCAACTTCTTCGACACGGCGCCCGGCTATGGAAACGGCCGCTCCGAATCGATCTTCGGCGAGGCGCTGAGCGGCGTCCGCGAGCGCGTGTGTCTCGCGACGAAGTACCCGTTCGGCGAGGGGTGGAACTCGGACGATGCGACGGCAGGGCTGCGGGCGAGCCTCGTGCGGATCCGCACCGACCATGTGGACCTGCTTCAGCTTCACGGCGGGATCTTCACCGACGCACAGGCGGCGTCCATCCTGGCGAGCGGCGTGCTGGATTGGGCCGATTCGATGCGCGAGGCGGGGCTATGCCGATTCACCGGGATCACGGCCGAAGGCCCGAGCGGCGCGCTTGAACGCCTTCTGCGAACCGAGCGTTTCGATGTCATCGAGATACAGTACAACCTCCTCTATCAGTCTGTCTGCGACCATCAGCGCGCTCCGGCCGGGATTGCCGTCCTTGCGCGATCGCTGGGTATGGGCGTCACCGCCATGCGCCCCGCGACGAGCGGCCTCTTTCAGCGGATATTGCAGTCTGCCTTTCCAGACCTGGACGCGGGCGCGCTGACACGGCTGGCTTTGAACTTCGTGCTGTCTACGCCGGAGATCGACTGTGCCGTGGTCGGGATGCGCTCCGCGAGCGAGGTGAGCGAGAATGTGGCGCTCGCTTCGGACACTGCCTCGCGCCTGGACCTGCGGGCACTCCACGAACGGTATGTGGCGGGCAGTAGGCGGTAGGCAGTCGGCGGTCGGCAATCGGGA
>JAYTEU010000870.1:0-5328 GCA_043734985.1 Chthonomonadaceae bacterium | reverse complement strand
GCCAGCAGCATCAGGTGGCCGCCGTCCAGGACCGGTATTGGAAAAAGATTACAAATTCCAAGGCTGAGCGAGAGGCTCGCGGCGATTGTCAGCAGGTATCCGATTCCGCCCTTGCCCTCATCGTGGACAATGGCTCCAATCCTAATGATGCCGCCGGTGTTCTTAGCTACGTCTTTGCTGAAGATCCCATGGAACATCATCTTCATGTTGAGCGCAAACAGTTGACTGCCTTTTCGAACAGAATCTATCGGCGAGTAGCGGCGCAAAAGCAGCGTCCTTCTGGCGACGATGCCGATCATGCCTGCCCTCCGTGTTACGGCCTTTCCATTCTCTTCAAAGGTTATCGGCTCGGGGCTAAGCTCCGGCGTCACATTATAGGTCAGCAAGGACGATCCGCGCTGAACCTGTAACGCCAAGGACTTACCGGCGTTCTCATGAATAATAGCGACCATGCCGAAACCATCGACGACCTGTTTGTCGCCGATGCGAAGGATGCGGTCGCCGGGCTTGAGGCCCGCGCGGCTTGCCGGCCCGGGGGAATCCGCCAGCTTGTCGATCGCGTTCTCGACTTTCTCCCCTTCCGGCAGTCCCGTCGTGCAGCCCATCATTACAAAAATCAGAAATCCAAACAAGAGACTCGCCGCAGGTCCCGCCGCAATCGTCGCCGCCCTTTGCCAAAGCGGACGCTGATTGTAGGATCTCGGGTCTGGTTCGTACTTGTCCGCCTTGAACAGAATATCGATATATTTGTACTCTTCTTCGTTGATGTTCGTTGAAAGTTGAAGCTGCTTGAGTTCGATCCGTCCTTCCGGTGAGAGACGCCGGTGGTCGCCTTCGACGATCGCCGTCTCTACGATCGCGCGAACGCGGTCACCGATCTTGCCCTGATCCAGCGCGGCGATATCCTCTTCCGAGAGACCGTACATAAGGACGGGCTTACCGTTGGAAAGCGAGGGTCGCAGAAGCGGAGACCCCAGTAGAAGGTCATCCGGCTCCATGCCGGCTATTTTAACATATCCACCCAGTGGAATGCTCCGGATGTTGTATTCGGTCCCCTTGAACGTGCCGATCCGCCAGAGCCGTGGACCGAAAAACAGGGAGAAGTCATCGACGCGCATTCCGCACCATTTCGCCACCAGGAAGTGGCCAAGCTCATGCGCTACTATTAATGCGCTCAAGATGCCGATGAGATTGAGCGCGGACCAGATCGCTTGCATTTACCTACCCCTCTTCTAGCGGTACATTTCCCATACGAAACCGCGCGCCCATGTGTCGGCATCAAGTATATTGGGAATCGTTGGGGCGAGCGGCGCGTGCGAGGCCATGGCGCGCTCGATCAGCCGGATGATGTCGAGATAGGGAATTTTCCGCTCCAAAAACAGCCCGACAGCCGCTTCGTTCGCCGCGTTCATCACCGCGCACATTGTTCCGCCCGCGCCGACCGCGTGCTTAGCTAGGCCGAGCGACGGGAATTTCTCTTCGTCCGGCGCATCGAAGGTCAGGCTGCGAAAATCGCTGGTCTGCATCCGCGGCAGGCCGGTGTCTATTCGCTCCGGATAGACCAGCGCATACTGGATCGGGAGCCGCATATCAGGCAGTCCCATCTGCGCCAGGGTCGAGCCATCGTTAAAGCGCACCATCGAATGAATGATGGACTGCGGATGGATCACGACTTCGACATCGTCCATCTCGACGTCGAACAGCCACTTCGCTTCGATCGATTCCAGCGCCTTATTCATCAGCGTGGCGGAATTGATCGTGACCAGTCCGCCCATGTTCCAGGTCGGATGTTTAAGCGCCTGCTCCGGCGTCACATCGGCCAGCGCGGATTTCGGCGTCGTTCGAAAAGGACCGCCGGAGGCCGTCAGCAGGATGCGCTCTATGGACGGCCCCGACGGCGGCGCCGCTTGTAGACACTGAAAAATGGCGGAGTGCTCGCTATCGATCGGCAGGATCGCCGCGCCCTGCTCCCTGGCGAGGCGCATGGTCGGCTCTCCGGCCGCTACAAGCACCTCTTTGCTTGCCAGCGCGATATCCGTGCCGCGCGCGAGCGCAGCGTGGGTCGGCGCGATACCAATTGCGCCCGCAACCGCCACCACGACCAGATCCGCGTCGGGACTTCCGCTTAGCTCACACATTCCTTCGACGCCGACCAGAACCCGCGAGTTCCCTGCGGCGGCGCGTACCTGTGGAAGCAGATATTCCGTTCCTATCGATACGCACGGAACGTGAAATTCATTCGCCTGCCGCGCGAGGAGATCGGCGTTACTATGAGCGGCGAGCCCCACGATCTCAAACCGGTCCGGCATGCGGCGAACGATGTCCAGAGCCTGCGTGCCTATCGAGCCTGTGGAGCCAAGTATGACGAGGCGCTTCTTCACGGTTATTCCACAACCCCGCCGAAACGGCGGACGCGTCTCTGAAAGTCGGAGAGGGCGGCAATGAGATGATCTCGATCGAAGTCGGGCCAGCAGGTCGGCGTTACATATATCTCGCTATAGGCCGTTTCCCATAGGAGGAAGTTGGAGAGTCTGAGCTCTCCGGCGGTGCGAATGAGAAGATCGGGGTCCGGGATCTCCGGGGCATAGAGGCGCGCCGAAACCATGGCGTCGTCGATGGCTTCGGGCTGCAAGCGTCCCGCGCGCACTTCCTCGGCGAGCGCACGCACGGCGTCCACTACTTCCGCCCTGCCGCCATAGTTGATCGCCAGGTTGAACGTCATTCGCTGGAAATCGGAAGTCCGAACCATGGCGGCCTTGAACTCCTCGTGCAGCGCGGGAGGCAGCTCGTGTAGTCGGCCGGAGACTCGCACTCGAATCCGATTCTCGATCAGCTCTTCAATCTCGGCGCGCATGGCGTTCAGCATGAGGTCCATAAGGCCGCCGACCTCTGTCGCGGGGCGACGCCAGTTCTCCGAGGAGAACCCATAGACCGTCAGGAACCGGACGCCAAGCTCGTCGGCGGCGTAGACGATCTCCTTCAGGGTGCGGTAGCCGCGATAGTGGCCGTAGAGGCGGTCCTGGCCCTGAGCGCGCGCCCACCGCCCATTGCCGTCCATAATAATGGCGACGTGGGCAGGGATGCGAGCGGGATCGAGTCCTGCGGCGGCGGCACAGTGTGAGGTGGAAGACATTGCAGTTGCCGATCAGACTTCCATCAGCTCGGCTTCTTTAGCCTTGGTAAGATGATCGATCTCTACGATGTACTTGTCGACTAGCTTCTGCACCTGTTCGGACGCGCGCTTCTCCTCGTTCTCCGAGATCGGGCTCTCTTTGTCCTTCTTCTGAGCCTGGAGTTTCTTCACGGCATCGTGGCGAATACTGCGCACCGATACCCGGCCCGTCTCCGCCTTCTGATGGACCTGCTTGATCAAGTCTTTTCGGCGCTGTTCGTTCAAGGTCGGGATGTTCAGGCGGATATTGTTGCCGTCGTTATTCGGCGTGATGCCGACATCGGACTTGAGCAGTCCCTTTTCGATCGCGCCAAGGGCATTCCGATCGAACGGGGTGATCAATAGCTGCCTTGGCTCAGGGACTGAGACGGCCGCCACCTGGTTGAGCGGAAGCTGCTGCCCATACATCTCAACACGGACGTGCTCTAGAATGGCGGGGCTGGCCCTGCCCGTCCGAATGAGCGTGTACTCGTGGCGCGTTACTTCGATCGCCTTCTTCATCTTCTCTTCGGCTTCTTTTAGGAGTTCCGGTATCAATTTCATCTCCTCCCGCGAATTGCGTCGTTAAGACGCCCTGCCGACGATGGTGCCGATCGGCTCGCCGAGAACGACTCGCCGAATGTTGCCGGGACTCGCAATGTCGAACACGACGATGGGAATGTCGTACTCGCGACAGAACGTGAACGCCGTCTGGTCCATTACGCGCAGGTTGTTGGTGATGCACTCGTCGTAGGTGATATGGCTGTGGCGAACGGCGTCCGAATGCTTGCGCGGGTCCTTATCATAAATGCCGTCCACGTTGGTGGCTTTCAGAACCGCGTCCGCGCGTATCTCGTTGGCACGAAGAGACGCTGCGGTATCCGTGGTGAAGAAGGGATTGCCGGTACCGCCCGCGAGTACTACGACGCGGCCTTTCTCAAGGTGTCGGATCGCGCGCCGACGAATGAAAGGCTCCGCGACCTCCGCCATGGCGATTGCGCTCATCACCCGCGTCTGGACGCCCTGTTTTTCGAGCGCGTCCTGGAGCGCCATGCTGTTGATCACGGTGCCGAGCATACCCATGTAGTCGGCGGCAGCCCGCTCCATGCCCGCTTCCGCCGCGCGCTCGCCCCGAATGATATTGCCCGCGCCGATGACGATCGCGATCTCGACGCCCGCATGGTAAGCGGAGACTACTTCCGACGCGATCGCTCGAATGGTCGTGTAGTTAAGCCCGACGCGCGGCTCGGCGCCGGTGGCGCTTACGGGAGCATTCGTTGGGCCATGATCCGCCGCGAACGCCTCGCCGGAAAGCTTAAGAAGAACGCGCCGCCAGCGCAGACGGCGCGTTTCCGGGATAGCGGCGCCCGGCGCGGTGTTACCCAGCGCCGACGCCTCCATGACCGATGACTCGCGAACCGGTTGGTCTGAGCCATCCATTACTCGGCAGTCTCCTTGATCGACCCGGAGGTCTCCACGCCGGTCGGCTCGCCTACGGAGTAGCGAACGTACCTGCGAAGGGTCACCCCGGCCTCTTTGAGAACCTGTGTCACGGTCTTCTTATTGTCGCGCAGCCATACCTGGTCGACCAGGACAGCCTCTTCGTAGAACTTCCGGATTCGGCCCTCGACGATCTTTTCGATCTGTGCTTCCGGCCTGCCGTCGTTTCGGGCCGTTTCGCGCGCGACATCGCGCTCCTGGTCCAGAATATGCTCGGACACCTCGTCGCGAGTCTGGTACCGAGGCTTGGAAGCGGCGATCTGCATGGCAAGCTCTCGGCCGACATTCTGCGCGGCCTCGCTCTTGGCCGCTTCCGCCGTTGCCGCTTCCAGTTCGACCAGTACGCCGATCTTATCGTTGGCCGGGACGTGAACGTAGCCTGCCAGTACGCCTTTTTCATCGGTCGAGATAAACTCGAACCGCTTGAAAACGATCTTCTCCCGCAGCTTGGCATAGAGATCCGCGAGCCTTGCCTCCACGGTCTTGCCGGGTTCCGCCAGGGAGTCCTGGGTCAGGACCGTCTCCACCGAATGGCCCTTACCGTGTGCAACCTGCTCGGCGAGGTCTCGCGCAAACGACTTGAACTCTTCGTTCTTGGCGACAAAGTCGGTCTCGGCGTTCAGCTCGATAATCGCAGCGTCCTGATTGTCCAGCACGATGATCGCAACAACGCCTTC
>JAYTEU010000869.1:0-4596 GCA_043734985.1 Chthonomonadaceae bacterium | reverse complement strand
GATCGTCGTTATCGATGTCCATTGCTGATTGTATCCTGCAAGATACGAATTGTCAAGGGTCCGCAATTGCTTCTAACTTACCTGTCCTGCAATTTGACGGCACGTTCCTGCTGTCGTTCTCCGCGGATAAGATGCCTGGTTGGCGGTTGAGGCAGAGATTGCACGCCGGTACCGTCCGCTCGTTGACCGGCGTGGGCACGCTGGCCGTATCCCTCCCTCAGACCGAATTGGCGCGGCTTGCACTCGGCGCATTCCCGCCCCAAGACATCCTGGCCCGCCTGCCGGAGCCGCCCTCGGAAGAGGCTGCGCGCCTGCTGCTATGCGCCCTGTTCCCGCTTCGAAACGCGCACATGCACCTGCCCGACCGACACCACGCGCCAATACTGGACGCTGCCGCACGTTCCCGGAAAGCAGTTCGTCGGCAAGGACGTTTACATCCTGACCAGCCATCGCACCCTCTCCGGCGCAGAAGAGTTCTCCTACAAAATTAGGAACCTGAAGCTCGCCACGCTCGTGGGAGAGACCACGGGCGGCGGCGCGCACCCCGGCGGCAGGGAGCGGCTGGCCAACATTGAAGTTTAGAAGGTCAGCGGCAGCCGTTGAAGACCGCGGATAAGCGTGTTCTGGTTCCACTCCTGCGTGTCGCTTGCGAGGTGGAGGTTCGGCAGGCGGTCCAGCAGGCGGCCGAATCCGATCCGCGCCTCGGTGCGGGCAAGGGCAGAGCCAAGGCAGAAGTGGATGCCCAGCCCGAACGCCAGATGCCTATTGGGCGAGCGGGTGATGTCGAAGTGGTCGGCATCCGGGAACTGATCCGGATCGCGGTTGGCGGCGGCAAGCCCCGCGCTTATTTGTTCACCCGGACCGAGCGTCATGCCTCCTATCTCGACGTTTCCAATCGCGACCCGGAAGGTGCCGCGCTGGACGGGGCTCTCGAAGCGAAGCATCTCCTCCACCGCCGAGGGCAGCAGCTCAGGCCGTTCTTTCAGCAGCGCAAGCTGATCCGGGTTCCGCAGCAGGGAGAGCAGGCCGTTCCCGAAGAGATTGACCGTCGTCTCATGGCCCGCGACCAGGAGGAGGATGCACGTTCCGAGCAGCTCCTCCTCCGTCATCCTGCCGCCCTCGTCGTGGGCCTCGATCATGGCGCTGATGATGTCCTCGCGCGGGCTGCCGCGCCGTTCGGCGATCAGGCCGCCGAAATAGCCCATTAGCGCCATGATCGCCTCGCCCTGCTTGCGCCGCCGCTCGTCGGTGCCGCGCACCATGTCGGTTCCGGTAATCAGGTCGTTCGACCAGGCGCGGAAGATATCCCGATCGTCGGCAGGAACGCCCAGCATCTCCGCGATCACGATGATCGGCAGCGGCATCGCATAGTCCGCGATCAAATCCATGCCGCCGTCCGCCTCCACGCGATCAATCAGATCGTTTGCGATCTCTTCAATCCTCCACTCCAGATCCTTCACCCGCTTCGGCGTGAACGCCTGATTGGCGAGCCCCCGAAGCCGGGAATGGTTGGGCGGATCCTTGAACAGCATCGTCGAATCCAGTGGCATCGGCTGCGGCGCGGGAACGAGCCTGCTCATATCCTTGGAAATCTGCGACTCCCGTAGCACCGCCGCAACGTCCTCGTACCGGGTAACCAGCCACATCCCACCCGTCGGTCCCTCCAGATGGAGGTAAACAGGCACCCGATGCTCCCGCAGCCTGGCTAGCGTCGGGTAGGGGTCCGCGAGGAAATCGGGGCTGGTAAGGTCAATCGAGGGTGCGTCCATGGTATCTCCTTCAAATCGGGCATCGCGCCCCATATTGAGCGCTTATTCGATAGCGAGTGCGCAACTCCTGCACGTTGTTGCGAACGCATCGCCCTATGAGATTTTCGTGATGCCGCCCCCATCGGCCTACGCGAAAGGGGTAGTGGCATGGATTGAAAACGCTCCGAGCCAGCTCCCTCACCGATTCTGGTCTGGTGTCAGTACTTCAAACGATAGGTCATGTACAAATCGGATCTGTTCGAAATCCGCGACCCGGTATGCCCAGCCCTCGCCAAACGGACGCCGAACGATATAGCCGCGCTTTAAGGCCTCTTCAATTCCCCGTTCAACGGTACCCAAACCCTCGTCGGTGAACCAGGCGAGAAATCGGTTGCTAAGGCTGGCTTCTCTGTGCCCTCGTCCCAGAGTGCAGCGAATGACGGCAGCGGCTATTTTGAACTGAGCGCACGAACCTCCGCGAATCACTTCATCGAATAGCCAATTAGGAACCGTGGTGCTATTACCAGCCGTTGTATTCATGTTTCTCTCTCTCAGATTCTCCGGACTTCGGGCATCTCGCCCGGGTGTAGTGATAGAACTGTGCTCAAATGCCTATCTGTACATGTATAACTGCCCAAACATGCAAGAAGTAAACCCAATCTTGTCCAACCTTTCCATCCTATTCATCCTGTCCAAAGCCATCCTTCCCGCCGGAGCAGGAACGCCGCACCCCGGAGCGATTGCGCCTCCCGTTAGCCTTAACGATGTCGAGGGATACAGTCACGTACTGTGGCAGCTCAAAGGGCGCGGCGGCGTGCTCCGTTTTGTCTTCGGGTGCAGCGCGTGCCGGGAGTTCGGCCGGGAGTGGGAACGTGTACTGCGAGCCGGAGCGCTCAAGCCAATACCACAAACCATCGTGATCCAATCAGTAACGACCTCCGAGCTTGGCGCCTTCGCATTGGAGGCTGCGCTCGATTCCCGGTGGACGCTTCTGCTTCGCGATCCGGGCGGGCGTGCAGCCCGCGCCTTTGGCGCGATCCTTTGCCCCCGCATTGCGTGCTGGATGCGCGGGGCATCGTTACCTATTTCAATAACCACTCCGACGATGCTCCATAAAAAGGCCCCGGCCTCCGCGATTGTAACGTGGGGAATGGAGGCACTTCGGGCCGGACGTGCATCCTTACCTCCCGAACGGAGGCGCTCGGATAGCGCGCGGGCCGACCAAGCGCCACAGGTGGAAGCCCCGGCGCGCGATCGCCGGAGAGCGAACGCGCAACCGTCCGCCGTAACGGGGCTGGCTTTCGTCCCGCAATCGGGCCTGACCGCGCGGCCCAGTGGCGCATTGCTCGACCTCGGCCCGATCGACCGTCTGGGCGCGCCCAGAGTCGAACGCACCGTGACACTGCGCAACAACAGCGGCACGGCCATAACGATCGCGCGCGCAGCCCTCGCGCGCCTGTATCGAAGCCCGCGTCGTCAATAGCGAGGAGAGCGTGGCAGGTGTTTTGGTATCGCCGGGCGGCGAGGTCGAACTCCAACTTACGCTGGACGTAAGCCAACTCGCGCCCGGTCCCCTGCAGAAATCGGTCTGGCTGGTGGCGGCGGGCTCTTCTATACCGGCGCTCACGCTTGAAATCGCGGCGACGACCGAGGCTGCGGTCCAGTTTGCTCCTGCCGGGCTCGAATTCGGCCGAGTGCGGGATGGGATTGGCGGCTCTCGGCCCTTTTCCGTCTCCATAGATCGGCGGCTGCTAAAACTGGGAACCCCACCCGCCCTGCGCTGCACGCTGCTGTTTGTGAAGATTGAGCCATTCCCTACTGGCGATGCGCTGAGGGACGGGATCAAGCCTGCGCTGCACGCTGCCGTTTGTGAAGATTGAGCCGAGAACCCTTTAGAAGGTGCAATGCTGGCAAAGGCGATTGATCCGCCATCCGTGGTCGCACAGAGAATTGACGCGGTTGCGGATTGCATTAATTCCCTTAGCGCGCATGTCGCGTCGCTGGTCCGTCGGATCGACCTGTGAGCCTGTCGATTGTTGCGCCCTCGCTTAATGGCGGGCGAGGATTGAAACCTGGAGAGGAAGGTGGCGACCGATGCCCGGTGAAGCGCTGGTAAAGATGCTCCCGCCTGGGCCGGAGGAGCGCATGGAGCGATTCCTCGGGAAGTATGCGAACAACAAGGTAGCACTCGACCTTCGCACAGGTGAGTGGCGGGTCACGACGCAGGAGGAGCGCGACATGATGGCGGACCCGGCGTACCAGGAGTTCCTCCAACGGATCATGTGTTGGGCAATGCAGCCACGTAAGCATGTCTGGATACGAAACGTGGGCCGCGCGTGTTAGTGGCTCCCCTCACCAAGTCCCTGCGTCGTGCACCCCGTGGCGGTATCCCGGAGCCGTCGACTGCCCGTCAGTTCAAGGGCGGGCAGTTTATCCCTGCGACCCTTTGGAACGAACAGAAGGCGAAAGCGAAGGCGGCTCTGCCGGGTCTGCTCGCAAAGACCGGTGATCGCCTGCAACTCCTGCGTGCCGTCTACGAACAGAACGCTGCTCTCAGACGGGAAGGTATCTCCAAGATAAAGCGTGTTCCTCTCCGCTCTATCCAGAAGCAAGTGTGGATGGCGCCGGTTACTTCGAGACCATGAAGATGTGTCTGGACGAGAAAGAGCGCCGCGCCGGCAAGAACCCCTAACCTCTCGCATATCCTGTGTATACAGTCTTCCGTGCGCACGGGACAGGTGGCGTCAGTGGCTTCAATCTTCAGTTCGGCATTCCGGTCCGGGTTTGCGGTCGGGTTCCGTAAGGCAATTGATGCACCCGCCAGAGATAATCATCCCATTATTCAGCG
>JAYTEU010000868.1:0-5120 GCA_043734985.1 Chthonomonadaceae bacterium | reverse complement strand
GGCTCGGATGCCTATAACGCGCTCCCGGACTCATGGTGGCAGCAAGCGAAGCTGGAAGGGCCACAGTTCGACCTCTGGAGCCAATTGGGCCTGAATTTGCGGGGCAAAGCGGACAGGATCGCGGCTCCGGACGAGGACGCTTCTCGCTATAAGGCTATCTCGAAGGGTGTGGCGACCGAGCACGATCTTAAGAACCGCCGGGCCGTAACGGTCGATCTCACGCCTTACGCGCAGGCCACGGGGAGCGTCGCGGTCCGGTTCAGCGATGTCACCCCCGAGGACGGATGGGGCGCGTTTCTGGCCGGCGCGAGGCTGGACATCGGGGACAAACTCGCGGCGCAGTTCCTTACAGGCTCCGACCTTGAAAGCCGGTTCCTCGTCCACGATAATGGCAGCCTGTTCAACGGCAAAGGCCGCTTCGCGGATGGCGAAAATGCGTGGACTTACGAGTTCGACAACCTGCCGCCAAAGACGCCTGTCAAGCTTACGCTGGACATTGCAAATGGCTACGTAGTGTCCGCAGCCTCCGTAAAGCCGGAGTTCGGCCACACGCTGCTTAGCACGGCGACGACGGGAGTGATTGCCAAGTCGTTTCCAAGGTTAAGGATTCCTGCCAACTATCCCGTAACGCTCTATCCACAGATTCAAGCCAGGGAGAAGGATGAGGGCAAGACAGGCGCCGGCCCCAGCGTGCTGTATACGCTTCGGTCGGGCGGCGCGCCCGTTTGGACGCAGGTCGTGGGGAGGGGACTCGTCATCAATGTGGGAGTCGCTCCCGGGTTTTTCTCCGCGAACGAGCGTAGCGCCGGGCTGCTGCGGGCGCTTGTCGGATACGGCGTGCGGCGCGTAGGAGGAACGGTACGTGAGTCGGATGCGCTGCGCCTGAAGCGAGGCCGTTACACTATCGTTCGAACCTACGAGGACTCCGAGACCGTCGATGGGCGCACGATCGACCTGCTGTCGCCGAATCTGTCCGCCGCGGAGGATCGGGAAATTCCGCCCCACTCCGTAGCGCTGCTATGCGATATCGGTTCGCGCAGTCAGCCGCATATCGCATTCGTCTCCGGGCGCGTACAGGCCAAGGTCGAGATAAGCAACGCCACCGCATTCTACGCACGTGGTCCGCTGGGCACCACGGGAGCCGCGCGGCTGAACACTGCGGGCCGCCATTTCACCGGAGCGCGTGCCTTCGATCGGCTGGGGCATTCTGTAGCCGTCCAGTCAGACCCGGACGGAGGCACCGTGCTTCTGAAGTATCCGAACGATCCCGACGGAGTACTCGTCCGCGTCGGCTGGGAGTGATAAGAAAGTCAATGAACTCACTAAGACACACCCATTCCGACATGCCGCGACGCAGCTTTCTGGGCCTCGGCCTGGGCGGAGTGCTGACAGCGCTTACGGGCTTGCAGGGCGCTTCGGCCACGGTGCGTACGGCGGCGGGCAGCGGCAAGGCGAAGCGGGTACTGGTGATCTTCGAGCAGGGCGGCGTGTCCCACATCGACACGTTCGACCCTAAACCCGAGGCGCCGGTGGAGCACCGAAGCCCTTTCAAGACGATCGATACTAACGTGCCCGGCATGCAGTTTACCGAACTGCTGACCAAGACGGCACGCGTGGCGGACAAACTCTCGGTAGTTCGCTGCATGACCCAGCCGACGCCGGGCATCGGAAATTCGCACCCAAAGGGCTCTCAATATATCTTCTCCGGCGAAGCGCCCGGGGGACCGGTCGACTATCCGGACATCGGCTCAGTAATCGCTCACCGCATGGGAACGGACGCCCTCTACCTACCCTCGAACATCCTGCTGCCCGGCACGGACGAACAGGCCGCTGCATCGCAGGTCGGGTTTCTGCCGCCGGGCTACTCCACATTCAAAACCGGTGGCAGCCCCGCCGATCCTAACTGGCGCGTTCCTAACCTGGGATTGCTCGCCGGGATCGACGAACGGCGATTTAAGGACCGCCGGGACCTGATGAGCGCCCTCGATGTCGGCTATGTGCATGGCGGTGGCGGCAAGGATGCCGAAGCTATGCACGCGCTGATGATCCAGGCCGCGGACATGCTGACCAACCCACTGACGCGCAAGGCGTTCGATCTCGGCACGGAGCCGATTGCCCTGCGCGAGAAGTACGGAATGGGGCATCGCGGCCAATGCTATCTGCTTGCCAGAAAGCTGATCGAAGCTGGGGTCCGATATGTAACGGTGGATGTGCGCGAGCCTATGCGCTCGTATCGTGATGGCGCTCCGGTTACGTACAACGGCGGTTCGAATATGAACTGGGACCACCACGATGCGATCTATTCCACGAGCCACACCAATATCCCGGGGGGAGGCGCGGGCGCGGGGCGCTTCGGCATCGGTACCTGGCCGATGATGGGCTCCACCGACCAGGCGTTCGCTTCCCTTATCGAGGACATGCACCAGCGCGGTCTGCTCGCCGACACGCTGGTCTGCTTCGTTACCGAATTCGGCCGCACGCCCAAAGTAAACGAGAGACAGGGGCGCGACCACTGGACCAACGCCTTCAGCTTTGCGTTTGCAGGCGCCGGGGTCCCGGGCGGCCAGGTGGTGGGATCGACCGACCGTGACGGCGGCTATATCAACAGCCCCATGGCCTACACCGTCGAGGACTACGCCGCCACGATCTACGAAAAATTGGGAATAGACCGGTCGAAGCCCCTGCACACGCCTATCAGCCGCCCGATCTATATCGCGTCCAAAGGCCGCCCGATTGCCGAACTGTTTTAGGCTCCTTACGTTTCAAAGGACGAGAATATGTCTTCCATTGCAGAGGCTCCGGTCAGTCCGGACGGCTTCAACCGAAAAAAATGGACGGTGCGCGAGTGCCGGAGGATGACCGAGACAGGCCTGCTCGCGCCGGGAAAATTCGAGCTGATCGAAGGTGAGGTGATCTCGAAAATGGGGCAGGGCCGTTTGCATATTGCAGTGGTAACGCGGATTATTGCTGTATTGACCGCGATATTCGGAAGCGAATCGGTGCAAAACCAGGCTCAGATCGGTATCGGTGAGATTGATGAGAACAACGATCCTGAGCCGGATGTTGCGGTCCTTCGTGGCACTGTTATGGACTACCTCGATCGGGAGCCGAATCCCGCTGATGAGGTGCTGCTAGTAGTCGAGGCTTCATATTCCAGCCTAACCGGTGATACCACTACGAAGGCCCGGATTTATGCAAAATACGGCATTCAAGAGTACTGGGTGGTTTCGATCCTTCATCGGGAATTGATTGTGTTTAGGCAGCCTGGCCCTGATGGATATTCCGAAACGCTCGTGGTATCCGAGACGGAATCCTTAGTTCCAATGGCCGCGCCGGAATCAAGCGTGCGTGTTGCAGATTTGTTACCATAGGACGCCACAACTGAAAATGCCCGCAAGATTTACAAAGATTGCCGTGCCATTCCTGATGCTTGGCCTAGTTTCGACGATTGCCGCCGCGGACGCACCACATGCCGCTCGTCGTCTCAGCCCGCCACTATCTTCGGCTGCCGAGCGCGTCGAAGTGTCGCCGTTGGAAGTGAAGCTGGACGGGCGCCGCGCGGTTCGCCAGGTCGTGGTAACCGGCTATTTTCATGGCGAGGCGCGGGATATGACAGCTGCTGCGCAGTACCGAATTGACGATCCAATGGTGGCCAAGCTGAAAGCGGGAAAGCTTCAGGCAGAAAGCAACGGAAAGACGAGCCTTGTTATTCTCGCTGCCGGCCGGACGCTCAGGGTGCCGGTCACGACAGTGAACGTCTCCAAACCCTCTGCCGTTAGTTTTCAGTTCGAAGTCCTCCCCGTTCTGACAAAGCAGGGCTGCGCAAGCGGCTCCTGCCACGGATCGCCGCACGGAAAGGGCGGGTTTTCGCTCTCGCTCTACGGCTACGATCCCGCGATTGACCGAATCTCCCTGACCCGCGACGGCTTCAATCGTCGCATAAACGTCATGGAGCCTGCCGACAGCCTGACGATCAAAAAGCCGCTGCTGGAGATTCCCCATGTCGGCGGCAAAAGACTGCATCGCGGGGATGCCGGTTATGCCATTCTGCGGAACTGGATATTCGAAGGCGCTCCGACCGATTTGACCGCAGTACAATGTGCGAAGATCGCCGTCACGCCCGGAGAAAACCGGGTGCTCAGAGCGCAAAATAGGAAGCAGCAGATCAGCGTGGTCGCCGAGTTCAGCGACGGGGCGACACGCGACGTTACACCGATTGCCACTTATGAATCGTCCAACGCAGCGGTCGCCTCCGCCGATGCCGATGGGCTGATCACGGGACACGGGCGTGGCCAAGCGGCCATCAGCGTGCGCTATCTGGATAAGCTTGTCTCCCTCTACATCACCGTGGTCGAGGATGTGCCTGGATTCCAGTGGAAGAGCCCGCCCGAAGTCAACGAAGTGGACCGCCTCGTCGATGCCAAGCTGAAGCAGCTTCAGTACCTGCCCGCGCCGATCTGCGGCGATTCCGTCTTCCTGCGTCGAGTCTCTCTCGATCTCACCGGACTCCTGCCTTCGCCGGAACGGTCGCGCCGCTTCCTTGCCGATCTGGCCACGGACAGACGCGCGAAACTGATCGATGAGCTCCTCGCGACAGAGGAGTATGCGCGATTCTGGGCCTTAAAGCGCGCGGATTTGATGCGCATCACGGCGGGGAGATTGAAGCACGGAAACGCCGAGCGTTTCGGTGATTGGATCGTCAATTCGTATCGGACGAACCAACCGTACGACCGGTTCGTCCGCGATATACTCTCCGCAAGGGGCGATGCCGCCAACGCGGCGCCCGCCGGATACTTCCTCGCGATCCCGACCATGGAGGAGCGCACCGAAATGACGGCGCAGATCTTTATGGGGACGCGCCTCGAATGCACCAAGTGCCACAATCACCCGTTCGAAAAGTGGACGATGCGGGATTACTACAGCATCGCCGCGGTATTTGCCCGCACGCAGGCGGCAGGCGATTCGGTCAATCTGGTTTCGACCGGCGAGGCCCTGCATCCAACGACGAAAGAGATGATGAAGCCGTGGGGCGCTGCCGTAGGCGCGGACCCGACCTCCGACCGCAGAGCCGCGTTCGCCGACTGGCTGGTGCGGCCAGGCAATCCGTACTTTGCTCGCGT
>JAYTEU010000867.1:0-3833 GCA_043734985.1 Chthonomonadaceae bacterium | reverse complement strand
TTGTATGGAGGGTACGGCGCGCGCGAACGCAACGTCGGCCGGCAAATGGTGCGACCGATAATGCTCGCGTGTTTCTGACGACCCGCTTTCGAGAATGATTGCGTCGGTTGCGAGAAGGTCGACAGCGCCAGCGCTGTCGCTCGACGCGAGTGCTGCATGAAAACGGGATACCACACTCACGACGTCTGCGGAATCGGGAGCTGCCCGTTGTGGGGTTATCCCCGATGAGACAAGACATGCAGCCATTGCGATCGTGCTGACGGTTATCACGGTGTCACCTCAATGAGCATTGTGAGTCCACCCGCGCCCTTCTCTTGCACGTTGTTGTTTAGAGTGTGATGCGGGATGTGACGGTGGAAACTCCACTTGCCGGGTTCTCTTGCTGGCCAGATCACGTCGTGCCGCTGCCCTGGCCCGACGTTGATTACATCCGCCTCAGCCAGGCGAACACTACGAAGTCGATCGGCTGCAAAATCATTTTCGTCTCGGAGAGGGGTCGGGTCGCCCGCGTCGAAGGAGGGTTGCGATCGCTCCGCGCTTAATCGCGATGACTCTTTTCTATTGCCGGCCTGATTGTTCGTCGCAGCCCGTCATCGCGCGTCGGAAGAATGGCCGCAATGTTGTTGTCGACGACGATGGTCGGCGGCATTCGCCGATTCACCTGCGTGGTGGCAGACACGAATCGAGCCGTCCTCATGTGGCGGCTTGTTCCACAACCAGTTTTCCTCGCATCATGTTCATCCCGCATGTGAACGTAAACTCCCCCGGCTTCTCGGGGGTGAATTCAATCGTAGTGGTCTGAAACGCCGGCAAGTGCCGCGCGATCCCAAAGTCTCCAAACACGATATCTTCGCTGCAGGAGGCAGTTTCATCGCGATAAAAAGTGAGCTTTACCGGTGCTCCTTGTTTGACAACAATCACATCGGGAGAATAGCCGCCCTTCACGATAACCTTCACCTCTTGAACGCCACCGTCCGCGACTTGTGCGCTCACCCTCGGTTTAGGGCCGAAAAAGTACCACAGTATCCACGCTGTGAGTACGATCCCCGACAGCAGCACTGCACTTTCGTGCGTATCCATCTCAGGCGGCCTTCGACGAAGAGGTCGCCGGTTTGAAGCGCCGTAGGCGTAGGCTGTTAGTCACAACGGAAACGCTGGATAAGGACATAGCTGCGCTGGCCAGGATGGGCGACATAAGCCAGCCGGTCAGCGGATAGAGAAGTCCCGCAGCGATTGGAATTCCAATGATGTTGTAGATGAACGCCCAGAAAAGATTCTGCTTGATGGTGCGCATAGTTGCCGTTGAGAGTTGGATCGCTGTAACCACCCCTCTCAAATCGCCCCTGAGCAGCGTGATATCGGATGCCGCGATGGCGACATCAGTTCCGGTTCCCATCGCGATTCCAACATCGGCCTGAGCGAGCGCTATGCTGTCGTTAATTCCGTCTCCTACCATACCGACCACCGTCTTTCCCTCCTGGAGATTCCTGACCTCGCGCGCCTTATCTTCGGGTAGGATCTCCGCTCTGACATCGGATATGCCAACCTCTCGCGCAACGGCCAGCGCGGTGCGTCTGTTGTCTCCAGTCATCATCACGATCCGGAGTCCCATTCTTTTGAGATCGTCCACGGCGCCCGAGGCTTCGGGCTTGACCTTGTCTGCGACCGCGACGACCCCCGCGAACTTTCCGTCGATGGCGGCGAACATCGCGGTTTTCCCGGCTTCGCTCAACTTCGTGGCCATCTCTTCCGAATCGGCCACTGAGATTCCTCTGTCGGCCATTAATGCGCGGTTGCCCAACAGGACGTTATGCCGGTCCACTGTAGCTTCGAGGCCCTTACCAGCGACGGCATTGAAGCTCGCCGGTGAAACGAGGTTGAGGCCGCGCGCCCCTGCGGCTCGAACGATTGCCTCACCAAGTGGATGCTCGCTTCCCTTTTCCGCGGATGCGATGAGCCTGAGGAGGTCATCCGCATCGCGACCAGCGGCGGGAATGAGATCGGTCATCTCCGGCTTGCCGGTGGTGATAGTTCCGGTCTTGTCGAGCAGTATTGTCTGCATTTTTTGGGCAGTCTCTAGCGCCTCTCCACCTTTGATGAGCACACCGTTCTCTGCGCCCTTACCCGTACCGACCATTACCGCAGTCGGCACACTCAGTCCAAGCGCACAGGGACACGCTATTACCAAGACTCCTATCGCATTCACGAATGCGAGAGTAAAACGCACTGAAGGGTCGGCCAGCAGGAACCAGGCGACAAAAGTGGCGACGGCGACCACGAGAACTATCGGCGTGAAGATTCCGCTGATCACGTCCGCCAGGCGTGCGATCGGAGCTTTCGAGCCCTGCGCATCCTGAACCATCCTGACGATCTGCTGAAGAGCGGTATCCCTGCCAACCTTCGTGGCCTCGAACTGAACCGAGCCAGTCTTGTTGATGGTGGCAGCGAAAACGGCGTCGCCCTTCGATTTCTCTACGGGCAAACTCTCTCCGGTGAGCATCGATTCGTCAATCGCTGACGCTCCTTCGGTGATAGTGCCGTCCACGGGAACCTTTTCTCCCGGACGCAGGACGACAATGTCCCCGGGGATCACTTCTTCCACCGGAATGTCCTGCTCCTGCGCGATTCCTTCCGTAGTACGGATGACGCGCGCCGTCTTCGGCTGGAGCCGCAGGAGCCCGCGGATGGCTTCCCCGGTTTGACTTTTCGCGCGCGCCTCGAGCAGCCTGCCGAGCAGGATTAGCGCAATGATGACGCTCGCAGCTTCGAAATAGACAGGTACCATCCTCTGGTCCGTTCCCATTCCGCTCATACTCGCCGTTCCGGCTCCAACGGTCTCGGCGAATACCTGGGGGAAGAGCGTGGCTGCAACGCTGTATATGTAGGCGGCCCCAGTTCCAATTGCGATCAAAGTGTTCATGTCCGCGGCTCGGTGGCGAAATGCAGCCCAGGCACCACGATAGAATTGACCACCCCCGTAGAACACCACCGGAGTGGTCAGGGCGAGCTCAAGCCAGTTTACCCAACGCGGTCCAACGATTGTGAAGCGGCCGTGCGACATCCCCATCAGTAGAACTGGCGCGGACAGCAGCGCGGAAACGATGAGCTTGCGTCGCAGCCCCAGATACTCGGCGCGACGCGCGGACTCCTCGGAATCCACCGCTGAGTCACCGCTCCCGCTCGGAATCTCTAGAACCA
Source organism: Chthonomonadaceae bacterium (assembly GCA_043734985.1). Taxonomy (GTDB): domain Bacteria; phylum Armatimonadota; class Chthonomonadetes; order Chthonomonadales; family Chthonomonadaceae; genus DATGJU01. Next base: position 635 of record JAYTEU010000867.1, on the reverse strand, counting down.
AGTATCCGAAATCTTGGATGCGCCGGCGAAGCGCCTGGAGGTCGACGGCGCCGGGCAGATACTCGATGCGAACCTGCATCGTAGCGAGGTTGAACGAGGCGCTGACGACGCCGCGACTTCTCTCGAGATAGGCTTCCAGCGGCGACGCCGAGCCGGACGGTCGTGCGGAATCATCAACTATGAACTCGACGCGCGCGGTACCAGCTGTTCCGTAACCGATGTCTTTGACCCGAGACATGAGATCACGAATGCTCGTCGCATTGGGATCGTATTCGACCGTCGCACGGGAGGTCGCCAGGTTCACGCCCGCGCTACGAACGCCTGGTGCAGAGGAGAGGGAACGCTCGATCCTTTGCGCGCACGAGGCGCAGCTCATGCCGGTTATGGGAAGGTCCACTCGTTCCGCGCCGCCGTCCGGCGTGCTGCGAGTATGCCGTGCCCGTTCCGGTTTAGTTGCAGCCTTATCGATTACTGGCGTAGCGGCTCGTCCGGTGGCCGGGTCAACCACCTCTTGTCCCGCTTGACTGTCCGCCGTACTTCCCGGGATTCGCATCAAAGGCCTGCTTGCAGCCCTTGGAGCAAAAATAGATTGTGCGGCCGTTGAACTCTGATGAACCTGCCGCATCTTGCGGCCT
>JAYTEU010000866.1:0-3379 GCA_043734985.1 Chthonomonadaceae bacterium | reverse complement strand
CTAAAGGGTCATCTTATGCCACCCTGCGACCAGGGATTCTCCGCACTGCTTGAGGATCTGCACGAATCCGGAATGCTGAAGGACACGCTCGTGGTGTGGATGGGCGAGTTCGGGCGAACGCCCCAGATCAACAAGGCGGGAGGGCGTGACCATTGGGGGATGTGCCAATCGATCGTAATGGCAGGCGGCGGTATCCGCGGGGGGCAAGTTTACGGCAAGTCCGACCGAACCGGAGCCTATCCCGCCGAAGACCCCGTCTCACCGGGCGATTTGGGCGCAACGATCTACTCGCTCCTTGGCGTCCGACCGGACACCGAGATCGTGGATCAGACCGGCAGGCCTCATCCCGTGGTGCGCGGCGAGGTGGTTCGCGGGCTGCTGTGAGCGGGCAGGCACAAGGCCAGCCCCTACGGTGGTGACCGGCACAAGACCAGCCCCTACGGTGGTGACCGGCCCGCCGCTTTTGGGCGCTAATAACTCTTTGACGGAGACAAACATTATGACTCTACGCAACCGACTGGGGCTATTTGCCCTCTGTGCCGCCCTATCGACCTCAGTCATGGGCAGCTCGCATGCGGAGACCGACAAGGCACGGTTTGCAGCACGTTTGGGTGTCGCCTACTACTGCTTCCACCATTGGGTCTCCAATCCGTACCGGGAAGGGAAGTTCGTGGGAGGCGCCCTCCACCGCAAGGCGACCATCGTCAAGTCCGGCACGGCGCTGCTCTATGCCGTGCGCGAGTTGAAGGCCGCGAAGCAGGTGGCTGCTGCCGGGAAGGACACGCAGGTTCAGAGCCTCGTCCGTTCCATTGACAGCATGGCGGATTCGTTCGACACCGTCGGGAGAAAATTCAAGTCCGGCAAGTTCACAGGCGCTGACATCGACACGCTGAACGGGGTCTTCACCACGATGGACAGCAGCGCTCGGGCCGCAAAGATCGAAGTGAAGGACGTGCCGATAACGGTACCGGGCGCCTAAATGGGCCGGGTCGATAAACGACCCGGCAGAGTGGCCTTCGGCCGAGCGTCCTCCGGACGCAAAAGCCTACTCTGACACCAATTGCCGTGAGCGGTACTAAGTCCCAGATCCGACCGGCGGGCGAACCTACACCTTGATGCGCTTCCAGGAACCCGTTCGAAAAAGGGCAGCAGTCAGAATTCCGCCCAGGATCGTGGTTGCGCACATACATACCCATGCGCCGTGTGTGTTCTGGTGAAGCGTGAACATAAGCCAGGTGCCAAGTGGGATGCGGATCACCCACATCGTCAAGACGGTTATGTACGTCGGCCGCACGGTGTCGCCCGCACCCTGGAGCGCTCCGGTCAGCACCATGCCCAGCGCTAGAAACGGCTCGCAGAACGCGTTTACGCGCAGGTAGTCGGCGGTCAGCGTCCGCACTGCGGCGTCCTGTGTGAATAGCGTAGGGAACCAGCCTGCAAAAACAAAGAAGAGCACTGCCACTACCGACATAACCAGAACAGCCTGTCCCGTAGCCGCCCATGCAAACTGCTCCGCCCGCCTCGGGTTCCGTGCGCCCAGACTCTGCCCTACAAGCGCGGAGGCCGCCACGCTGTAGCCGAAGCCTGGCATGAACGCAATCGACTCCGCCCGAATACCGATCTGCATCGCGGCCACTCCGGAGGCGCCCTCCAGCGTGTGGGCAAGCATTCCCGTGAACGACATCATTCCGAGCGTGCGGATCACGGCCTGAATGGCGGCGGGCAGTCCGACTCTTAGAATACGCCACGCCCAATCCGGTCGGAACTGCAGATGGCGCATCTCCAGCGCGCCTGCTAGCTTTTCGTGCCGTTTCAGCGAAACCAGATAGAGCGCCAGCCCGACGGTGACGGACAGCGCCAATGCCAGCCCCGCCCCGGCCACGCCCATGCGCGGCGCTCCCAGATTGCCATAAATGAATACCAGATTGCCCGTAATATGCGTGACTACGGTAACCAGGGTGATGGCCATTGGCGTACGCGTGTCTCCCAGGCCGCGAAACGAGCCGACCAGCGCATTCATTACGAAGAGCGGGATCGAGCCGAGGAGCGCCATCTCCAGGAACCGAACGCACATGTGCGCCGCGTCAGGACTGCGGTGCGCGTCGAGCATTAGTCCGACAATCGGAACGCGAAACAGGTAGGTGAGCGCGCCGAACACCAGCCCCAGGATTGCGCTCAAGGTGATCGACTGGCCCGCCGCCTCGGTAGTGCCCTCCGGATCGCCCGCGCCGGTGAATCGCGCCACGAGCGCGGTAGTGCCGACCGAAACACCCATCGACAGGGAGACCAGAAGGAAAATCACGCCCCCGCCGACGCCCGTAGCCGCCAGCGCCTGCGCGCTGTTCGGAAGGTGGCCGACAAAGAACACATCCATAAGGCTATTGGCGGTCTGCAGCAGCATGGTCGTGACAGACGGCCACGCCAGCTTCCATACCGCCGCATGCAGGGAGCGCGGTGTGAGCGCCGCGGGAATCTCGAATTCCGGTGCGCATCCGTTCTGCCCGTCGGATTCTGCCGGCCCTCGTAAACCGTCCTCGAGCGTTGCGCTCGGCTTTGACATTGCCACTCCTTTGTGCCGTCGGCGCACGCACCGGCTCACGGCCCAACCGAATCGCCCCGACGCGAATTGCCGCCAAATAACTTACGATTGAACCGACTCAATGGTTGGCGACGTGACACGCGGCAACGCTTCTAATTTGGCGGGACTTGCGAGGACGCCGCCGCGAATGTCTACAAATGGCCATACCCTTGCAGTACGGTTCTTATTTGACAGGAAATGCTGGTCGTTCGTGTGCAGCCGGGAATCAATTCACAATTGATTGGCTGGCAAGGCTCTCTTTCGCTACGGTATAATAGCGCAATGGCGCACCTCCAGGCCAGGAAGCAACCGCTTTGCAGTCGGAAGAGAGGCTATGGGAAAGAGCAGGCGACCATCTCGCCGACAGGTCCGCGACGACTTCGACGGTGCATGGAAGAATATGCTTACGGAAAGGCGGTTCGCTTCCTTCGCTGCCTTCTTCCTGCCGGAGATGCACGATCAGATCGACTGGACGCGCGGCGTAGATTTCCTCGAGCAGGAGCTTCGAGCGATCACGCGCAAGTCGCGGCGAGGGCATCGGTCTGTGGACCGACTTGTCAGGGTATGGCTACTTGACGGCACCGAGCAGTGGATACTGATCCACGTCGAGATCCAATCGCAGGAAGACGCCGGATTTCCGCTTCGGATGTTTCAATACCGGTACCGCGCGCTCGATCTCTTCGGCGAACGCTCGTTTGCCTGCCTTGCAATTCTTGGTGACGCTAACCCGGACTGGAGGCCGCAGGGCTACTCCTCCCGCTTCTGGGGCACGGAGATCGATTTCCGGTTCCGCACGGTGAA
>JAYTEU010000865.1:0-2995 GCA_043734985.1 Chthonomonadaceae bacterium | reverse complement strand
GCATCGCCGACCTTGCAAGCCCACTCTCCAACGTTAACGGGTTCCGTAGGCTGTGTCTCCTCGGCGATTGGTGAAGGAGCCGTGTACAGGCCGAACCATAGTAACGGAACGTCTGATTGCGCGTAGGCGGTCGCCATGGCGGGATCGAACGCAGGCGCCGCCTCGTACGCCACGAACCCCGCCGCAAACAGCCCGCCATCCACCGCCGCCTGAACGCGGCGCAACGCCGGCAGTACCTCCTCGACCTGCCGCGCGCACACGATCTCTACAGGATCGACGAAGCGGCAGGGCATGACGGAATTGGACGGCTCGGTGAAATCGAATTGGAGAAATTGGGACACGAGTTGATCCATTGGACTTACGCTGCGCCGCGCCGCATCAGTTTGCTCGCGGATGGTGGTTCGGCTCCACGCAGTTGATGTGTCCAGGGCTGCGTGCTGATTGCCTGCGAGAAGACTCGCGAGGAACGCCGCAGATATCTAGATCCAATGCCTTTTAGATAAGCGATCTGACGTCCGTACGACGGACTGAAGTCCTTCGCTGTACGGCCTGCGGCCACAAGTCCTTCGGACACAAATGCAGTCGCCATCCGGCCGGGGGGTGCGTCCTTATTGAAACGGCATTGTCTCTAGACTGCATTGTACCCGAGCGCCGGTTAGCGGTCATCGCCGTTCAATTTGGAATTCTTCGTCAGCGAGTCTGTTAGCAAGTGGCTCCGGCTTCGTGCGTCGTCTCGTGGATTAGGTTATTCTCACGCGTTCACTGCGCCGTGTCCTCCGCGCCTTCGATTAAGCCTAATTCAGCTATTTAGAGGAAATTCCTGGTCTCCAAGATAAACACCGCTATAAGGCAATCTTGGCTTTAAGGAGTTGATAATGAACCGACCTACCTTGTTGGCGCTTGCACTCAGCCTCGCTGCCTGGCTCTACTTAGCCCCTCCGGCTTCCGGCCAGGACGATATTCAGAGGGACTTCCGCGTCCCTCCGGAAGCGGCGAAGCCGATGACGTGGTGGCACTGGATGAACGGCAATATCACGAAAGAGGGCATCACCGCGGACCTGGAAGCGATGAAACGGATCGGCCTGGGAGGCGCGCAGATATTCAACGTGTCGCAGGGGGAGCCTCTTGGACCTGTCACGTTTATGAGCGGGGAGTGGCGCGCGCTGACGAAGCATGCGGTGACCGAGGCCAACCGCCTGGGATTAAAGCTGGCGATTCACAACTCTGCCGGTTGGAGCGAATCGGGCGGACCGTGGATAACGCCCGAGATGTCGATGCAGAAGGTGGTCTGGTCAGAGACGCTCGCGCATGGCGGATCGCGATTCGCCGGAACGCTGGCGCAGCCCGAAATGGCCCGTGGAACGTACCGGGATATCGCGACTCTCGCCTTCCCCACGCTTCCCGGCGACTCCTCGGATGCCTCGCGCCTTGCGTCCGCCGTGACGACAAGTGTTGCCGGCGTCGATGCGCAAGCGCTGTTGCTAGGTGAGCCGGGAACCACCGTCAATTTGCCGCTGCCTTCCGGCAGGGGACAATTCGTGCAGGTGGCCTTCCGTCAGCCTGCCACTTTCGCGTCTGTGCGTGTCGCCTGTCGTGGTCGGGACGTGCCTTCCGCGGGGCGAGTCGAAGTGAGTGACGACGGCAAAACGTGGCGGACAATCGGCACGTTGGCTGCATCCGGCGGGCGTGGCGGCTCGGCGGCGACGGCGTCGTTCCCAGCGACAACGGCTCATATCTATCGGATTACGATGACGCGCGCCGACCGAAACGCTAAGAGGCTCTCCCTAACCGCAATTGGCTTCGGGGCGATGCGGATGGACCAGATCGCCGCAAAGATCGGTATGGTTCCCAATCCTCGTCTCACGTTCACCAAGGGGGAGTGGCCCGCGGCGATGACGATTCGGCGGGATCGCGTAGTCGATCTGTCGGCGCGCCTACAGCCCGGCGGGCATCTCGATTGGGACGTTCCCCCGGGTGACTGGACGATTGTGCGCTTCGGCCATACCAGTACCGGGCAGCAGAACGCGCCCGCTCCAGATTCCGGCCGCGGCCTGGAGTGCGATAAGATGAACCGCGCGGCGGTCGAGGCGCACTTTGACGGGATGATGTCGAAGGTGATCGCCGACGCCGGGCCGCTCGCGGGGAAGAGCCTGAAGTACGTGCTCGCGGATAGCTGGGAGGCCGGAACGCAGAACTGGACGCCCGCCTTCCGAGACGAGTTCCGCAAACGGATGGGCTACGACCTGACGCCCTGGCTGCCGGCCTTCACCGGTCGCGTGGTCGGGAGCCTCGATGAGAGCGAGCGCGTGCTCTGGGACTTCCGCCGGGTGATCGCGGACCTGATCGCCGAAAACCACTACGGGGCGCTTCGCGAACTTTGCGCCAAACATGGAATGGAGTTCACCGCCGAAGCGCCCGGGATCGGCATGCCAACCATCGCCGACGAGCTGCAGTGTAAGGGCCGAACCGACATGCCGATGGGCGAATTCTGGCTCGATGGGCACAACGATAGCAAGGAAGCCGCGACGTCTGCCCATATCTATGGCAAGCGGCGCGCTTCCGCTGAGGCGTTCACGGCCGTGACTCGTGACGCCAAATGGACCAAAGCGCCCTTCGACCATAAAGCGATCGGCGACCTCAACTTCTGCCGGGGCATCAACCTATTCGTGTTCCACCGCTATGCCATGCAGCCCTGGCTGGACAAGTGGCCGGGCATGACGATGGGTCCCTGGGGCACGAACTTCGAGCGCACCAACACCTGGTGGGAGCAGTCGCGCGCCTGGATGCAGTACCTCTCCCGGTGCCAGGCACTGCTCCAGGACGGACTGTTCGTCGCGGACGCCTGTTACTACTACGGCGAAGGCGCCCCGAATACAATCGTGTCTGAGCGGTCCGCGCTCACGCCTCCATTACCGACAGGGTACGACTTCGACGTCTGCGGCAGCGAAGTCCTGATTACAAGAATGAAGGTCGCGGATGGCCGGATCGTGCTTCC
>JAYTEU010000864.1:0-3445 GCA_043734985.1 Chthonomonadaceae bacterium | reverse complement strand
CTTCGTTTCTATCAGGACGAGGGCGCGGCGCTGGTCGTGGAAGTGGCGCGAGGCGACGGCGGCACCATGTTCGTTCAGTCCGCGACCATGCCTCCGGCGGCAGGCGCGCCTGCCGCGCCTAGTCGTGTCGGTGGAGTGCCACCTGCCACGGCGACGCCCGCGCCTGGTGGACCTGCAAGCCCGACAGAAACAACCGGCCCGCAGGCCGCGCCGAATCCGGCAGGCGGCGCGGGTGGAGCGGCAAGCCGAACTCGGGCAGTGGCCCGCCGCGTCTCTCCGTGGGATAAGGATGCACCGAAAATCGTCCCGCAGATCGTCCTTGCCTCGGAGCATTACAACCGGATCGTTCGGATAATCCAGGCGGGCGAAAAGGTAAAGATGAATGTCGAGCTCGCGGTCAAGTTCTATGACACCGACCTCATGGGCTATAACACCATTGCCGAAATTCCCGGCACCGACCTCAAGGACGAAGTGGTGATGCTAGGGGCGCACATGGATTCGTGGCACAGCGGCACCGGCGCAACGGATAACGGCGCGGGCTGCGCGGTGGTGATGGAGGCGGTCCGGATTCTTAGGGCGCTTAACATTCAGCCTCGGCGCACCATCCGGGTAGGGCTGTGGAGCGGAGAGGAAGAGGGACTGCTCGGTTCCCACGCGTACGTGGCGCAGCACTTCGGAGAGCGCGGCGCGAACGGCGAGATCGACCGCAAGCCCGAGTACGACAAATTCTCCTCCTATTTCAACCTAGACAACGGCACGGGCAAGATCCGGGGCATCTACCTTCAGGGCAACGAAAGTCTGCGCGGCATCTTCTCGGACTGGCTCGCGCCGTTCAAGGAGCTAGGCGCGACAACCGTTACGATCGCGAACACGGGCGGCACCGATCATCAATCGTTCGATGGCATCGGCCTGCCGGGCTTTCAGTTCATCCAGGACACCATCGAGTACGACACTCGAACCCATCACTCCAACCAGGACGTGTTCGACCGAGCGCAGACGGACGACCTGAAGCAGGCATCGATCCTCATGGCGAGCTTCGCCTACAACGCCGCGATGCGCGATGAAAAACTGCCGCGCAAGCCGGAGACACCGGTCAGAGGCCCAGCCGCTCAGTAGGCAATCGGCAGTAGGCAATTGGCAGTGGGCAATCGCGGATTTAATTCACTACTGCCGACTGCCGATTGCCTACTGCCCGGTATTCTCACAGGGGAACGCATGTTACGATTACACAGTGCCGGGCTTAGCGCAGTTCTTACCGTGGCGGCGATCGGCGGCGCTTACGGACAGGACCGTTTGCCAAAGATGCCGGGCTATGAGAACTTTTCGCGCATGAGCCGGGAGATCAGCGCTGCGGCAAGGCCCGTGCAGCAGTCTTTGGTCAATGCTGTTTCCTGGCTTCCGAACGGTGCAGGATGCGAGTTCGCGCTGAACGGCAAATTCTATCGCTACGACTTTGGGACGCGCATGCGAACCGAGATACCCGCACTGACCAGCCAGCCGGTCAATGGCAACCCTGGGCGGAGAGGCGGCGGTCGGCCGCGCTTCCTGGAACGCGGGCGGCAGATGGCGGAGGCGGGCTCTCCGGACGGAAAGCTTAAGGCGTTCTTTAAGGACGCCAACCTGTGGATATCCGCGGCAGATGACAGCAATCCACAGGCAGTTACGACTGACGGCAGCAAGGAGCGCCGGGTTAAGTACGCGACAGGAAGTTGGGTCTACGGGGAAGAGCTGGATCAGAGAACGGCCTTCTGGTGGGCGCCGGACAGCAAGCGGATCGCGTTTTACCGGTTCGATGAGAGCAAGGTCAAGGACTACTACCTCGCACTGAAGACGCTGGACCAACAAGATGCGCTGGATTCGGAGCCGTACCCCAAGGCAGGCGCGCCGAACCCAATCGTAGACATGTTTATCTACAACGTCGACACCAAGCAGACCACCCGCGTCGATGTACGAGACGGCAAGCCGTTCGAGAACGACACGGTCGGCTACTACGTATACGATGTGCGCTGGTCGCCGGACGGTCAGGAACTGCTGTTCAATCGAGCCAACCGCAAACAGAATATCGTGGAGCTTGCCGCGTGCGCGCCGGCGACGGGCGCATGTCGTCCCGTGGTTCGCGAGACGTGGACCGCAAGCTGGGCAGAGACGCATCCTCCCCTCCAGTTCCTGAAGGACGGGCGCAGGTTTCTGTTCGTATCAGAACGTAATGGGTACCGCAATCTCTATTTATACGATCTGAGCGGCAAGCTTCTTTCGACTCTAACGAAGCTAACCACCGATGTCGAAAATGTAATCGAGATGGACGAGACCTCCGGTACGGTCTACTATATGGCGCACGATGGCGATAATCCGATGAAACTTCAGCTTCATCGAGTCGGCCTGGACGGAAAAGGAGAAAAGCGCCTCACAGACCCGGCGATGACGCACCGCGTTCAGATCGCGCCGGATGGCAAGCACTTCCTGGACCGCGCGGAGACCCACGACACCGCTCCCTCCACGCGCCTGCTCGATGAGAACGGCAAGGTGGTCGAAACGCTCTCCATCGCTGACACCAGCCGGTTCGAAGCACTGCATGTTTCGCCGCCCGAGATCTTCACGTACACAGCGGGTGACGGAAAGACCGATTGCTATGGGATGCTGTACCGGCCGACCAACTTCGATCCCAACAAGCGATATCCGCTCGTTGTGGACGTTTATGGAGGTCCAGAGTTCAATAGCGTGAGCGAGAGCTACATGGGCACGCCGACGGGCTCACCGCATACCCTTACCGAGATGGGCTTCCTGGTGGCCGAATTCGACGGAAGGAATGCGAAGGGAAGAGGAAAGGCGTACCGGGATCCGATCTATACGAAGCTGGGAATCACCGAAATCGACGATCAAGCCGCCGGTGTCAAATTTCTCCGGCAGCGGCCCTATGTGGACGGGGCACGGGTCGGCATCCATGGCGTATCTTACGGCGGCTACGCTTCCGCGATGTGCCTACTCCGCTATCCGGACGTCTTCACGGCTGCCTGCGCGCAGTCCAGCCCCACGGATTGGCGGAATTACGACACCATCTACACGGAGCGGTACATGGGCCTGCCGCAGGAGAACAAGGCGGCCTACGATGCGGGCTCGGCGATGGCCTACGCCTCCAAGCTCCAGGGAAAGCTGATGCTCTACTTCGGTACGGCGGACAACAACGTCCATCCGTCGAACACACTCCAGCTTGTGCGGGCGCTCCAAAGCGCGGGCAAGAGCTTTGACATTCAGATCGGGCCGGATCAGGGACACTCCGGCGTCAACCGCGACCGCATGCTGGAGTTCTTTGTGGACGCCTTCGCGCAGAAAGGCTCATCGCCGTAAGTGGTTACCGAAAGGCGTCCGCATAGTCCTGGACGAATTGGCGGTAGTCTATCGGCTTTGCACCGGTGACGTCTTCGACCGAGGGCGATACGCGCTGGGA
>JAYTEU010000863.1:0-2575 GCA_043734985.1 Chthonomonadaceae bacterium | reverse complement strand
GTGTACCTTCGCCTGGGTCGCGACGAGAAGCCCGAGGGATATGAGGCGCCGCCCTACGCTCCCTGGCGCCGCCTGACGGAAGGCGGCGGACCGACGATCGTCGCTGTAGGTACGCTGGCCGGCAGTTATATCGCGGCAATTCTGGAGATCGAAGACAGTGACCGGCCGAACCTTTGGGTCGTGACGGAACTTCCACTGGAACCGTCCTCGATTCCGGACGAGTTCTGGAGGAACCTTGACCGAACCGGTCAATTGATCGTCGCGGAGGAGCATGTGGCACACGGCAGCGTAGGACAGTCACTCGGCCATCTGCTGCTGACGATCGGCCGTCCGGTGAGTCGATTTTCACATCTGCACGCACAGGGCTACGTCTCCGGAAGGTATGGCTCGCAGAAGTTCCACCGCAAGGAATCGGGCCTCGACCCGGTGAGCTTAGTGCAACTGCTCGCGGCCTAGACCGAACGAAAGCAACGTGAAAAGACAGATTCAACCGATTGCGCGAACCTATTTTGCCGCCCTCATCGGCCTGCAGGCAATGTTTACCAGCTTCCTGCTATGGGGAACCGTGGCAGCGGGAGCCGTGCCGGCGGACGGCCTTACGCTGCATGGCGCCGAAATCTACCGGCCCGAGCGGGAGCTGCCCATATACGTTTTGTCGGTAATCGGCACGATCCTGCTCGGAAGTGCTCTCGCGCGGCGAGCGCAATCCGAGCGTTCCGAACCTGACGATCATTGCAGGACGGCCTGGCAGTGCAGTTTGGCGACACTAGGCAGCCTCTGTTTTATTGGGATATGCCTGCTGCTCCCGCGCCAATTGGCTGCTTCAGTACCACTGCCCGCAGCCTGTGGGTTCCTGTTACTCCTCAGTCTGGCGGTGATCTGGTCGTTGATAGTCAGGCTGGCGTGCTCCGGTGTCCCGGCCTGGTTTGCGGCCTGTTGGAACGATTGCGCAGGACGGATGTCGGATTCCGTGATTCCGCCGGCAGGAGGCTCCTTTGTAGCGGGCGATTTCGTGATCCTCATAATCCTCGCCGTGCTAGTTTATATCCCTGATCTGGAGCGGTTCGCAGGTTTTGATTTCGACGTACAGCGGCTGCACCACTGGGACTTCTTCGTCGTTGGGCCTGCCGTCGGTTATTTGCATGGCGGCAGTTTGGGAAGTCAGGTCTATTCACAATATGGAGTCGGTTTTCCTCTTATTGTGGCGCTGTTGGCTAAATGGGTTCCGGTAACCTATCCGAACGTGATGCGGATCGCGGTGATAACCGCTTGTGGCTACTATTTCGTACTGTATGGGTTTCTTCGCGCTCTGCTGCGAAACTGGAAGTGGGCCTGCTTCGGCGTACTGTTGGCGGTCGACGTGCAGTTGTTTCAAGGAGTCGATGCACATCAGGCGTTGTGGCAATTTCCGTCCAGCACGATCATGCGCTCGCCGGGCGATATCCTGGTGTTCAGCGCCCTTTTGTGGGATGCCCGATCTTCGGGCAGATTGGCCCTTGCGTTCGCGTCGCTGCTGGTGGGGCTGGCGCTAGTCTTCGAGACAGACACGGGTATCTATCTGGCGATCACACTCGCTGTTTACATTGCTATGACGCGTTACAATCGGGCGGCGCTGAGCTGGAGGAGCGTAATTGCCGGTATCCAGACCTTTGTGGCCCCGGGAGCAGCCGCGCTGATCGTCGGGCTTGAGCTGGCCGCGCGCGGTAACGCGTTTTCCTGGAAGTTTTTATCCGGCTGGCTTGAGGTTTTTAGAGTCTATCCCTCCGGCATCGGGATGCTCCCAATTAACATGTCCGCGGACGGATTGCTGCTGTCGTTTCTCGTAATCGGCGCTTACCTGGCGGTGGCCTGCCACTTATTCGGACGATGCCGGTCGGGACGAATTACCCGCCGCGAAGCGCTTCCGGCGTGTATTGCGATCTACGGCCTGTGCTACCTGTGCCAATTCGTAGGAAGATCGCACCCGTTCAACCTCTTTCACAGCTCCATACCGGTTGTGATCCTGATAGTGGTAGGGATTGCGGCCTGTGCGGAGAGAGTACGGCGTCCCGCGCCACACCAGTATCCGATACTGGCAGCACGCCGGAACGCGGCTCCGATTCTCCTTGCCGCGTGCGTGCTCGTTCACATCCTGACGCTGGGCGGATTTCGGGACTATCCGAACGTGCTGCATCCGAACTGGGAACAGTCGCGCGTCGCCCTCGGCGGGCCGGCTTACCCCGGAACCGGGGTTAGGGTTCCTGTCGAATTACAGGGCACGGATACCGATTTCAAGACAGTTGTGACCGATGCTCGCCGATTGTCTCAAGACGGCAGCAAGGTGCTGTTTCTCGTGAACAATGACCCGATCTACTATCTGGCTTCCGGAGCGACGTCGCAGTTCCGGTATTCGCCGCTATTTCCATGTCTGCTCACAAAATCGGCGCAGTCCATCTTCGAGCGCGACTTCCAGCGGAGCCGAATCGACTATGTCTTCGTGCCGCCGTTCGACCCGTCCGAGAGAAATGCGTCGCACGAGTGGGACATTCGCCGGTCGCTCCACAGGATCGTGGCCGCCAATTATAGGTTGGACCAC
>JAYTEU010000862.1:0-4719 GCA_043734985.1 Chthonomonadaceae bacterium | reverse complement strand
AGATCCTCGAGCATCTCGATATCCTCCGGATCGGCGACGACGGGATTGATCTTCAGCTCGACCAGATGGCCGTGCCCGTTCACCGTCGCGACGACCATGCCGCCTCCCGCCTGTCCCGTTATGCGCAGTGTGGCCAGGTCTTCCTGGAGCTTCGCCGCGTCTTCCTGCATCTTCTGGGCCTGCTTCGCGAGCTTCTGGATGTCTCCCAACCCGCCGAAGTTTCCAAGTCCGCCAAATCGCGCCATGAGTTAACTCCCTATTGATAATTACTACGCTCTAGTATACTACGAAGGAACCGGCCCGAATTTTGCGTTTGGGATTTCTCCACAGGTTACACAGATTACACAGTTCGGGATGCGGCGGGGGCAAGCCCCCACCCTACGACTGCTACCTGTCTTGTCAGCCGCCTGCGACCCGTTGAACGTCTTCTTGAATCTCCGCAGTTTGAACAGGGTGCAGCAAATCCTCAGCCGACCCGGAATTCGGGCTGCCCGCACCACGCAGAAGGCTCTCCGCCAAATCGTGTTCGGGGCGATGGGCGCCGCGAACCAGCGACTGATCCGCCGGCAGTTCGGCGATATTGGCGCGAGTAATCAACGTGACGATCGGCACGTCTTCCGCGGCTTCCAGCATCGCGCGTCCCGCGCGCAACAGCGCCCAGCAGGCTAGGCCCGCGCCGGCCGCGCACGCCGCCGCCAGTATAAGGCTCTGCGCCGTTGGCAGTCGGAAGTGATCGCCATAGGGCGCAGTCGACAAAAGCACACTGTAAACAATTATTGCAAAGATCAAGCAGATCGTGGAAAGGACGCCGACCAATCCCACGACCACGCCTAATCCGGCAAGACCGGTACGCAGGGTCTTCTTTGCCAGGTACTCGCGCCAGGTTACAAACCGCTCCCGGGCCATATTGCTGAACCTCTAACCTAACTTATGTTACGCAGATGGACAAGCATTTGGCAATAAGGAAAACAGGAATTGAATTCCGAAGGGGCATCGGTATCTTGTATCTATTGCAACACCGTGCAACACCTTTTGCATTGACTTCCTGGTTTCTTGCCTTCCATAGCGGAAACGCCGTGACAAAAAGAATCGCCCTATGTAATAGCCATGCAGCTCAACTGCTCGAATAGCTCGACTGCGTAAACTGAGTAACCCAATTTTCTTATCACATAGCGGCTGGCGGCGCGCCTGGCTCCGTGCGGACGACGGAACCGCCGAACAGGCTCAGCGCTTCCGCCAATAGACCGGTATCGACCGGCGCGGACAGCGCGGTGTTGGGCGATACCGGCGCGGCGGCGCTAGCCTTCTCAAATCCCGGCTGCGGAGGTGTTTGCGGCTCCGCAACGATTCGGCTTGGAGCGAGATCGGAGGCCGGCGGCGGTGCGGCGATGTCGAAATCCGCTACGCGCGACGCGACAGCCTGTGTTGTAGGCTCGGGGGCATCGAGGAGCGCGGCCATGCCGGAACCCGTGGGCGGAACCGTGGCGGTGGGCGGCACGAGGACGGGCGGACTTTCCGCGTCCCGAGTGATGCAACGGATTTTGTAGCCTTCGGTGTTCAGCCCCTGGTTGACTACCTGCTCCACCTTGGCTTTGCCCTTCGCATTGTTCTGGATGCGGTCCCGGGCAAAGGCGTCCGCGAAGGAGAGCACGATCGTTCGGGCTTCGAGGGCGACTACTTCGCCCTTCTCCAGCCAGGGCGCGCCGGATGGGCTGGCCTTCTTGAACAGCGCCAGGACGCGCGGCCAGGCTCGCTTCACCACGTCGAAGGAGATATCGGCAGCGAAGCGCGAAGGCGCGGACGGGTCGGATGGCGGCAGGACGGCGCTATTCTCGGCCGCCTGCGAAGAAGCGGTTTCGCGCTCCAAATCCGGCAGGACGGATGGCGGTGCCGCGATATTGGCGGCGCCCACCGGCGCTATGACAGGATCGGGAGCAGGCACTTCCACTTCCATCTCGACCGCAGGGGGCTCGAAGGGCTGTGCGGCGTGCGGGCGAGGTATTACCGTGGGCGTGGATGCCAGGATTTCGCGGCGAGGCGCGACGGCAGGCTGGGGCGCGGATATCGCTCTGGCGGAGATCGGGGCGGCGGCGAGATTGGCGGGCATCAGGCGCAGCAGCGTGCTCTCCAGCAGCCAACGGTGCTGATTGGTGAAGCGTATTTCGCGCTCAGCTGAAGCCAGGATCGCGGTCATTGCAAGCAGCATGGAGGGATCGAAGAGCGGCGCCTGCGCCTGCAGCAGGCCGTATCGCTCCAGCCCCAGCTCCTGCTTCGCCGTGCCGTGCGCTCCCGCGCAAATCAGCATCAGGTCGCGGAGATGGCCGGAGAGCGCGGCCAGAAGCTGCCGCACGTCCTTGCCGCTGTCGATCAGCTCGCCCGCGATGGCGAGCGTCGCGCACCAGTCGCCCTGCGCCAGCGTCTCGGTCACACGGGCCAGCGTTTCCGTTCCTACGCTGCCGACCGCGCGATGCACCAGTTCGGAGGTGATCTTGCCATCGGAGTAGGCGAGCACCTGTTCGAGCAGCGAGAGCGCGTCCCGCCAGGATCCCTCGGCGCTGCGGGCGATGGCCTGGACGGCCTCCGGCTCTGCGGTACATCCCTCCATGTCCACAACGCGCTGGATGGACTTCGAGAGGTCCTGGAGCGTGCCGCGCTTGAAATGGTACTGGGAGCAGCGGGATCGGATCGTGATCGGCACCTTGTGGTGCTCCGTCGTGGCGAGGATGAAGATGACGTGGGGAGGCGGCTCTTCCAGCGTTTTCAGAAGCGCGTCGAAGGCCTTGGCGGAGAGGTCGTGCACCTCATCGATCACGTAGACCTTGTAGCGCGCTTCGCCGGGAGCATATTGGACGTTTTCGATGATCTTCTCGCGAACATCGTCGATGCCGGTCTCGGAAGCGGCGTCCATCTCGATGACATCCATGCAGATGCCATCGCGGATACCCACGCAGAGCCGGCAGACGCCGCACGGCTGCGGGGTCGGGCCGTCCTGCGCCACACAGTTGAGGGCGCGCGCCAGCAGCCTTGCCGTGGAGGTCTTGCCGCAGCCGCGCGCGCCGTAAAACAGGTAGGCGTGCGCGATCCGGCCCGACCGGATGGCATTCTGCAGGGTGACCGTCACCTGCTCCTGGCCCATCAGCTCGTCAAAACTCTGCGACCGGTATTTGCGGTAGAGGGCGATGTAGGACATGGTAAAAAAGGCAATAGGCAGTGGGCAATCGGCATTAGGGGCGCGCGGATGCGCCATGATCTATTGCCTATTGCCTACTGCCTACTCACTGGAGGTCGCGCGGCGCTCAGAGCCGGGTAGAAGCACGCACACAGCAGGTCTATCTTAGTGCTGCTGTCTTCCGACCCTGACACGGTTCGTCAGCCCACCGCTGCGGCTGACCCGGCTCTCAACGCCGCGCTTAACCGGTCCCATTATACCAAACGAGTCGTGGAAACGCAATGGCGATTCGATAGAAGGAACCGCATCGATCTCAACCGGGCAGTTCCATTTCAAAGTCGCGTGTGAAGAATGCCGGCGCGTCGACATCGTTCTCGATCGTTTGAACGTGAGAAGGTCGCAAAAGTTCATCGACAGACGGCGGTATGTCCTTGCGCGGGAGAAGGAGTCGGACCGGTCCGGGCCGAACCGTACGCAACGTAACTGCGAAGCAATCCGCTGACCTTGAATCATGACCGGATCGGAAAAGGTAACGTTATGATGTTCGGATTTTGGGCATTGTGCGCCGTGACTTCGGTTACCGCGCATTTGGGTTTCGACGCGTCGGTTTCCTCTGCCCGCGACGAGAAATTTGCGCCTTCGGTAGCGATTTCCGGGAGCCGCCGCGCGATCGTCCCGGCATGGTTCGGCGAGCAGAAAGGCGGCGCTGACGTGACGGCCGATGCTGGTGACGCGCCGATCCGTAAGCTCGATCCGCCGGAGCAGGGCTTCTTTACGAAGGAGCTGGACTATCGGGGGATTCCGATCAAGGCGCCGGAAGCGGTGGACGACAGGGCGATGCGGATCGCGCGGGATCGGATCGCGCGGCTGCTGGAGCATCTTCCGAACGCGCTGTACAACCTCATGGTGGCAGGCGCGGAGCTGCACATCATTGGGAAGGACCAGGTTACTTCGGATCTGCCGGAGCATCGCCACCTGAAGGGAAAGCCGTTCGACGGCAAGCTGACCGTGGACCAGCGCACGCGTGGTCTCGGCGGGCTTCTGACCTCCTGCGGCGAGGAGAACCTGCTGGAGCTTCCGACCGACCGCTATCGAGGGCGAGATATCTGCACGCACGAGTTTTCGCACAACCTTCAGGACCAGGGACTGTCGGCGGACGTCCAGAAGATGATCCGAGACCGGTTTCACAAGTCGCTGGAGAAAGGTCTGTGGAAGGGCGCGTACGCAGCGACCAACGAGCACGAGTTCTGGGCCGAGCTTACGATGTGGTATTTCGGCACGCATGGCGACCTCAATATGGCGGGCGAAAAACCGGCGAACGGTCGCGATGGCCTGGAGGCGTACGATCCCGACGCATTCGCGCTGCTCGACTCGATCTACTCCGGCAAAGTGCCTGTCGCACGGGTTCAAACGGTCGCCCTCAAGTCCTATCCGCCGGAGCGCGAAAAGGATCTGCGGTCGGGCGGCGAGAAGCAGGGCGTCACGGTGCGATTCGTCAACCGAACGGCGAGCGAGGTAACGCTCTACTGGATCGACGCAGGCGGCAAGCG
>JAYTEU010000861.1:0-8384 GCA_043734985.1 Chthonomonadaceae bacterium | reverse complement strand
TCAAAACTTCGGCGCAACTCCCTGCATCGCGCGCACCTGGGTTATTCGGCCCAGATGGTACGCGTCGTGGATGAGGTGGTAGGGGATTCGATCGACGTCTTTGGAAGCGACCTGAATTGCGGCAGCGATCTCGTCCTGCGTCTGTTTCAGCGCCTCGACTGCGGCTTCCCACGTCTCTTCGCTAACGACCGCAGGCATCGCGAACTCAAGCCGCGCGATCTCCTCATCGCCGGGCGCGTCGCCGCCGGCCATCCGCGCCAGCGTAACGCGTCGCCAGAAGGTGACATGGACCACCTCCTGCCATACCGAGTGGCACTGTGGATCGGGCGTCCAGGCAGCCTCCAACGCGCTAATGCCCGCCAGACTGTCCGGCCACGACGGCACCCAGTTCCCCTCCTTCCACATATCGTTCCAAAGCTCCAATAATTGCTCTCGGTCCATAACTCTAACTCCCTGCCTTTCAAGCTACGCGAGGCCGGCGCCGGCTGCCCTAATTTAGATACGCCGCCCGCTGTCAGCACTTAATCGTCTTGCGCTTTTTGCCGATGGCGCCGCGCTTCTGAATCTTCCCGATGGTTTCCGGCACTGAGGGGACTTTACAGGCGGTAGCGCCCATCTCCACGGTCACCTCGCCATACTCGGCCGCAGTCTGGAGAGCCAGATCGGTCAGGCTCTCAACATAGGAGCCCACCGCGATCACAAAGCTGTTCATCTTATAGCGCACGCGGTTCTGCTGCTGATGGATCGTCGTTTTCACCCGGTTCAACAACGCGGTTAGCTCTTCCATATCGAGATCGCTGTCCTCCTTGATAGCCACCAGGCCGGAGAGCGTCCCCCATCCTGCCACGGCTACCAACTCGTTGTCCGACTCGATCCACTCCAGCGCCAGTTCCCGCCCGTGATTGCTCTCCGCCGCCACCCACGCAACGGCGTTCTCGCCGACCGCCGGGCTTGTCGCAGCCTCCGCCCAGCCGCGCAGGTCGTCCTTGCTCATTTTTGCGTCGTCCGCGATCAACCCGGCAAGGTACTGCGCGTCGTAGATCCCGGTAGCGTAGAGATCGAGCGCCAGTTTGTAGTCCTTCTTTACGCGCTTCTGAATCTTCTTCAGCTCCTCGATCTTCACGCCGAACATCGGGTCCTTGATCCCGTGGTGCCGCAGAATATTGCGATAACCCTCTGCGCCAAGCGGCTCGATCTCCGCCACAATCTCCGCTGCGGTCATTTCCATTCTCCCTGTAATCAAAACGCCTTGACGGGCCGATCGCGATCGTCCGCGATATCATAGCCCCAATGCCGGCGCCGAATCCGGCCCGTGCTCGTTGATTATTACGCGCTGGAGTATCCAGTAGGCAATGCCGGCCGCCAGAAGAACCGCGCCGTAGACGGCGGTGGGCGCCGCCTCGAAGTGGTTTTCGCCCATCCAGGCCGTCGTGAACGGAATCAGGGACAGCCAGAAGAGCAGGTGCATGTTCGCCCAGAGGATGGAGCCGTTCACGCGGTCCGCGGCATACAGCAGGTGGTGATGGTTGTTCCAGTAGATGCCGATGTTGACGAAGCTCAGCACATAGCCCAGGAACACGGGCAGAAGCGGGCGCAGATCCGCCAACTTGCCGCCGTGCGGAACCTTCAGCTCCAGCACCATGATCGTGATAATGATGGCGATTACGCCGTCACTGAATGCGCCCGGCAACTCTTTTCCTACTGGAACCTCCTGGAACCTCTGCGCAGTCTCGCGCAAACCCATGGGCACGCCTGTTTTGCTGTCGACACAACTTCCCTACTTACGAACAGCATAGAGTCTTATCATGCCTTATATTTTGGGTTCAAACAGCGGAAAAGTTTAACGTGGCTCTGACGATTACACTGACGCCAATTATTGGCGCACAGGCCGACAATAGACATGCAGTACCAGATTACCTGATTCCTAAAGCAGGCATATAAGGATGCTGTGTTGTGCATGGCGGATCATCTTCCCGAAAAATCACTTTTTGGGGGTGTGAAGCAGGTTGAGGCGAACAAACAGGCGTCGAAATACCACTCAAGGGTGAAGGACGCTACCACACTATGCACTTCCCTGACTATCAACTAACCCGGCGAATTCTTGACGGAGACCATGATGCCTTCGCAGCGCTTTACGACCGGCACTCACCGCGCGTGTTCGCACTGCTGCGTCGGTTGACGGGCAATCCGACCGAGGCGGAAGACCTGACACAGGAGACGTTTCTGGCAGCCTACCACGCTCTGGCTTCGTGGCGTAAGGATGGGCAGTTCGGAACGTGGCTATGCGGCATTGCGTTCCGGCTCAACGCGAACCAGAGGCGGCGCGAAGCGGGATGCGAGACGCAGACGCTGGACGAGGATTGTGATCTGGTCGCAGTGGGTTCCGATCCACTGCTTGCCTTCACCAGGCGCGAAGCGGAGCAAGCCATCGAAGTCGCAATCGCGGCCTTACCGCCCGTGTGCCGCGAGGTGTTCGTGCTGGTTAAGGTGGAGGGGCTTTCTTATCGGGAGGCGGCGCAATGGCTGGATGTGCCGCTGGGAACCGTGCAGTCGCGGCTGTGGCGAGCGGTGAGGGCATTGCAAATTGCTTTGTCCGACCTCACAGAGACGACAGCAAAAGTGGATGGAGGGACGCAAGATGCGATGCAAGAACGCTCGTGAAATACTAAACCAGCATAGCGATGGCGAATCCCTGACGGGCTGGACAGAACGGCTCATCTTGTGGAGGCACTGTCTGGGGTGTCCCGGCTGCCGGGCAGCGGGCCGACAGTACCGGCATCTGCGTCAATTAACTCGTTCATTGCCTCGGCCACTGCCCTCTCCAAGCCTTCGCGGCAGCGTGCTGGCGGCGCTGCCTCCGGTGTCATTGAAGCCTTCGACGCGAAGACAGAAAGAGCAAACCATGAGGAACATACGCATCGCCACAGTCGCCACAACCTTGATCCTGGCTATCGCACTGATGATGTGGCCGCGTTCACAACCTCCCGTCAGCGCTGCGGCAAGAGTCCGCCAATCGCTGGATCAGGTAAACACCTGGCGCCTGGTGGGCTGGAAACTACTGGATGGCAAACGAGTTGATTGGGAAGTGTGGGGTCAACGAAAACCATTCTTCTATCGAGAGCGGATCGGAGACGAGACGGTTCTGGACGATGGAATACAGCGCGTACGGGTATTGGATTCAGCGCCAACTCTCAACCGTCCGCGGGGAATCGTGCTACGGACGCCTTCACAACCCAGCTTGAATATCGTGGGATATGGGTTTATACACTCGTTCAAGGACACCCTTGGTACGCGACCGATCCAGCAGGAAACTGCCGACGAGATCGTGTTCGGCGCTCAGAACAATATGGACGCACGGCAAAGACACGACATCTATACAATCAGCAAGCGGACGTGGCTCCCGGTGCGCTATGAAGTTCGGGAGGGAGTGGACTCTGCGATTGTAGAACATCTGGATGCCGTGTACGACGTTCCATTGTTAGAGCCTTTGCGACACCTGGCCTGGCCCGCGAACTATTTGGTCATAGACGGTGGCAGCGCGTCTGACACCACGGAACTTCCACGAGACAACGTGGCGCGCTATGGCGGGCTGACGGTGCAGTTGACGCCGCTCGCCATGGACTCGCGGGGACGCATTCTGGCGCGTGTGCGGGCCTGGCTGGGTAGTGTACGTATCGCGGGCGGGCCGTTCTACATGCACGTCATTCCTGAACATCCTGAGATTGCACCGGAGGCCGCGCTGCATTCCATATCCGATGACCAGGGTCGTCCCTACCTCTTCGTTCCCATGGAAGGCTTCCGGTTATTGCCGGATATGAACCCCGGAACGGATCGGTTGGTTTACTTCGCGCCCTTTAAGCCATTACCGCCGAACACGCTGCCGCGTCAGTTGAGAGTGAAACTGCATGTGGCGCCCTTTACCTCCATTAAGATGAGCGGCGGGGGGAACGACGGGAGCGTGCAGCAGTGCATTTTGATGTCTACCGATCTCACCTGGAATGTGACTTTGCCTACAAGACCGAGCCCGCTCAACCCGGACGCATATCTGTTCAAAGGCTGGCGAGAGCGCGTGAAAACGACCAATAACGTGATTCCGCCTCTGGATGTCTCTGTTGCAGAGGCGCGCGCTCAGATGCAGCAGCAACTATCTAACCCAACGAAGCTATAAGCCATTCGTCTCACTGATCGACCGCAAAGAGCAATGCCTGTCTTTGCGGTCACAACAATTGTCGCCCGCTATCCGTTTCTACAAAGGTAGAATACGCGCGCACTTGCGTTGGTCGATTTTTGGTAGCGCCCATCGCGATAATAATGACATCGCCGACGATCTTCACCTCTTGGATATTCGACGTTTCTCCCGCCGCCAGAAAATCCAATATCCAGATCGATTTGCCCGTCAGTGGGTTGAATCCAAGTAATTGGTTGCCCTGTAATACCACTGCCTGGCCGCGTCATTCGCCGAAGTTCATGTCCATACTTCCGGCGTTATTGGTGACGTCGCTGCCCCTCCGGAGTTCATGCCCGGTGGCTGGATCGAGCGCAATAATTCCGCGTGGGTATTCGCCGGTCTGTATGCCATAGTGTTGGCAAATGACAGAAGACGATCTATCGCTGCCGTTCGATAACGGCGAGCCGGACATAACCGGCCTCATCACCGACCTTCGCCACCTGATAGTCGAAGCGCGAGAACGCGCCGCCATCGCCATCAACCGCGAATTGACCCTGATGCACTGGCATATAGGCGACCGCATCCGCAAGGATATTCTCCAGGAAGAGCGCGCCGCCTATGGGGAGCGAATTATTTCTACGCTGTCGAGACAATTGAGCGGCGAATTCGGGCGCGGCTTTGGTCGCACTAACCTGCTATATATGATGCAGTTTGCCGAGACTTTCCCCGACCTCTCAATTGTCCAATCACTGATTGGACAATTAACATGGACACATGCTCCTACTGCTGCCAATCAAAGATCGGCTGAAACGCGAGTTTTACGCGGAGATGTGCCGCCTGGAAAAGTGGAGCGGCCGCACCCTTCGAGCGAAGATCGGAGGAATGCTCTTCGAGCGCACCACGCTCTCCGGCAAGCCGGAGTCCGTGATCGACGCGGAGATCGCCTCCCTGCGCGAAACCGACCAACTCACGCCCGACCTGTTCTTCCGCGATCCGTATTTGCTGGACTTCCTTGGTCTGCACGATGGCTTCAGCGAACACGACCTGGAAAACGCGATCATTCGCGAAATGGAGACGTTTCTGCTCGAACTTGGCGCGGGGTTCGCATTCGTGGCCCGTCAAAAGCGAATGACCATCGATAACGAAGATTTCTACCTCGATCTGCTCTTTTACCACCTCGACCTGCGCCGTTTCATCGCCATAGAGCTAAAGCTGGAGAAATTCACAGCCGCGCACAAGGGCCAGATGGAGCTCTATCTGCGCTGGCTCAATCGCTACGAGCGGCGAAAACAGGACGAAGCGCCGATCGGCCTGATTTTGTGCAGCGAGCGGTCGCCGCAGCAGATCGAACTTCTGGAACTGGACAGCAGCGATATTCGGGTCGCGGAATACTTTACGAAGAAGCTGCCGCCCGATCTGCTGGAAAAGGAACTGCAAAAGGCCATTAGCCGCGCCCGCGAGCAATTGGCGCAGCGCCAAATGAGGGCGCCCGAGATTTCAGATACTGTACCTGATGCCTCGTAAAGCATTTCTCCACGCGTCTGATTTCGGTAAGCCGGAAAACCGGAAACGCCTGAATAAAGAGATCGTGAAGGACGCAGAAAACTGGCGGCAGTTCGGCAACCAGGTAGTAGCCGGAGCCGTCCTGCGCGGCGTATTCGATCCGCGCTACGTCCACGAAGCCCAGGAAACGCCTGTGCTGGTCTTCTGGGGCTACGGCCTGGAGGAGCTACGGCGGTTCGTCGCGGGGGAGTAGGGCGCAATACACTTGCGAGGCAACTAAGCCTTCCGACAGGGTTCAGCGCAAGAAGACAACAACTGTGCATATTCAACATAACAGGATGCAATGATCGACTGCCAAAGTGTCCTTCTGGGGCCAGATATATGGAGCAGCCCATCCTCACCGCCCGACGGGGTGTGGGAGAATCAGGATGGAATCAGACGCCATCAGAATTGACTCTGCTTTACGACTCAACTAGATTGGGAACTACCGGGCAAGCGGGGAATCCTGCATCGAAACATCTACGCGGAGCCAAAGCCTGCCCGGAGCCTAAATAGACATTTTAGGATCGTTTTCCGCAACCTTTACGGACAGTGAACTGTCATGAACATGGGCCCGTGTAGGCGCACGGCAAATAATGTAGGACGTCAGGGAGGGCCTGTATGGAGGAAGATCAGAAATCATTCAAAATGGAGATACACCCGGAAGCTGCCCGGAAACTGAACGACCAGGCGGAGGCACTGCTGCGGGAGATGACCACGAGGCCAATATCGGTACACCCTGCTCCTGCATTCGCCCCGGATATTCCGGTGAAAGCCATTTTCTTGAAAGAGGACATCATCGGCGCGATAGAGACATCCACCGTCTCCGCAGGGGGCAGTCGGATGGCCCGCTTCATAGAAGAAAAGGGCAAAGCGGTGGGATTTGAGGGCGATTATTATAAGAACTTCGCTCGCTTATGCGAGACGATTCAGAAAGGGAATCCCTTTCGGCATTATGTCAGCCTTAACACTCTTGAAAACCTCGTGTTCAGATGGTCATGGGAACGGTACTCCGGCGCGACCAACTTGAGTATGACCGATCACGTCATACCGAAATGTGAGGCCGCTATTCAGGAGTATGAGGTGTGGATACCGATCTCTCACCTCTATATTCAGACGGACATGCAGATGGGCAGGGTCACCCTCAAGACATTCTCCACCGCCATGTTTCAGGGCCTGCGGGATAGCTACCAGTCACTCAACATTCCCCAGAAGAGTAAGACAAATTTCAATTGTATGATCGGCGACATGCAGGGGCGGCTTAACGGGCTAGCTGCGGCAACGATGTTCGTCACCGCCGAGCCGAGCCGGGCTTACGAAGTGGCGTTGGAAGAGACGGAGAAGGCCGTCGCGATACTTCGGATTTTCTCCAGGGCAGCCGCAGTGCCGGAAGTATCGTCCTATTGCGCACCATACGGCCAGAAGACACCTAAATCCGTCCTTTATTACCTTTTCCACGAAGGGAAGGTTGCCGCTTCTCACGATGGCGGGGTAGACACCGACGACACGATGTGGACAGTGAGCGCCAACCATGTGCAGTTGTGGGCGGAGTCCGGGATGGGGAACTTCATACGCCTCTTCTTCGAGCCAAGACCGAGCCCCTTCGAGCGGAATGTGGTGAACAGTCTGATGGTTTACTCCCGCAGCATGCTCGCCGGAACGCTATCCGAAAAACTGGTATTCGTCTTCAGCTCCCTTGAGTCGCTGCTCCTGCGAGACCAGAACGAAAACATCCAGCAGAATGTCGCGGAGAGGATCGCGTTCGTGGTCGGCAAGGATGTCAAAGAGCGGCGCGAAATAATCAAGAACTACAAGGATACCTATAGTTTGCGCTCCAGCTTCGTTCACCACGGGCGCTCCGTAGAGGAGACAGAGAACCTGGTTACGTTCTTCCGTAACGTTTTCCAATTTTTCTTTCGCCTGGTTCTCGTTCAAGTCACCAAGTATAAGACGCGCGACGAGTTCCTTCGGGCTCTTGAAGACATGAAGTTGACGTGACCGAGACGCGGTGATTGTAGGCGCGAGGGGTTCGGAAGAGGAATGGTTAGTACACAGTTATGCCTGATACGAAAAAGCAGCACACCGTCCCGCAGTTCTACTTGCGGGCGTTTGCCAGCGCAAAAGAAAAGCTGTTTGTTTATGACAAGGTTCAGGGGCGGTCGTTTGAGGCCGCTGTAAACGACGTGGCGCAGAAGCGGAGGTTCTATGATATTCCAAGGGAGAGCGTCGGAATAGATAAAGATTCAGGCTATGACGCCCAAGTTGTCGAGCACACACTTGCGGAACGCGAGGGGGTTCTCAGCAAAGCGCTGGGGGAATTCTTGAGGAACTCTGTCAATAGAGATGGGATCGACCAGGAGCATCGGTTCGCCCTATCCTACTTTATGGCACTCCAAATGCTCCGCACTCCTTTCATGCGCACAAAGATGAACGAAATGGAGGGCCGTGCCTTTGAGCACTTGGCGAGTACGGAGGGCCCGGATACAGTCGCACCTGGGACTCCATTGTATACGCAAATCCATGTCGATGAAGGCGATTTGTCCCTCCTCCAGGCGCGCATAATGCTAAACCCGATGATGAGCGCCCAGATGATGGCACCGTTAATCGAGCGCATCTGGTGTGTCGGGGTGAACAAGACGGGACACCCACTCTATACCTCAGACAATCCCGTAGT
>JAYTEU010000860.1:0-1704 GCA_043734985.1 Chthonomonadaceae bacterium | reverse complement strand
TTCGGATAGAGATCGGAGACATGCTTGCCGCACTTGCCGTAGGGCTTGAACTTCCAGCGCGGCTCCATCAGCTTCAACTGTTTGGGCTTGTTGCCTTCGCGGAAGCTGCGGACCGTGATCGACTGCCCATCCCTTCCGATCAGATGCGGCTTATAGTCGAAAGTGTCCAGTTGGCTGGGGCCGCCATACATAAACAGAAAGATAACGCTCTTCGCCTTGCCCGGGAACATCGAGTTCTTAGGTGCCAGCGGGTTGACGTAGTCGGCCTTCGCGGGCTTGACGTCCGGCGACGCCTCCGCCTTCTTCGCGAAAAAGCCGTCCATCGACAGCATTCCCGTGAGCGCCAGCCCGGTAAACCCCGCACCGGTCTCCCAAAGAAACTCGCGTCGCGTCCTGTTACAAAATTCGGTCATAATCCCTCACCCCTAGCCCCAATTGAAAACTCGACTGACGATTTCAGTCGCCCAGATCGGCGTGGGATTGAAATCCTCGCCGAGTGACTACACAATCGCCCAAAGGGCACCCGACCTTCGTGGATTGGATGCGGAGTCCGCGAAGGCGGACATTATGTTCTCAAAAGCCGAGGACTTTAGTCCCACGGACTACGTCCACCACTTGACAGTATCTCTAATCCAGGTAAATAAATTCGTCCAGATTGAGCGCCATCAGGCACAGGTACTTTCGTGCCACTTCGGGTTTTGCGCCCCGGGTCCGAAGGCGGTCCATCAGCTTTACGCCCTCTGCTGTCTCCGCCTCGGTCGGCGGGCGCTGTAGAACGAGCTGGAAGAGGCGGCGCGCAAAGGTTCGCCCGTCGCTCCCTGCCTCCTTCAGAACCCTGTCAGCGAGGGTGGCGGCTTGTTTGTTCAGCAGTCCGCCGTTTATCATCGCGAGGGCCTGCGTCGGCTGCGTCGAGGCGAATCGGCCGGCGCTGGACCGGTCGGTTTCCGGAAGGTCGAAGCTGCCGGTGAAGGGATAGATCAGCGAGCGCTTGACGCTGATATAGACACTGCGCCGCGAAACATCCTCCGGCAACATTCGCTCGGCAAACCAGTCTTTGCCCGGTCGCGATTGGGCGGCCAGTATCTCTTTCGGTATCTCCGGATAGACGCTAGGGCCATAGAGCGCCGGGTTAAGGTTGCCGCTGACGGCCAGGACGCTGTCGCGGATCTCTTCCGCCGTAAGCCGCCGCATGTCGAACCGCCACAACAGATCGTTCTGCGGATCGGCTGCCAGCCCTTCCGGGGTGGAGGACGACGCCTGCTTATACGTATTGCTGGTCAGGATCAGCTTGTGCAGCCTCTTGAGGCTCCAGCCCTGCGCGATGAACTCTTTCGACAGCCAGTTGAGCAGCTCCGGGTGCGTCGGCTTCGCGCCGGTCAGCCCGAAATCGCTGGGAGTGCGAACGATGCCGCGCCCGAAATGGTGCTGCCACACCCGGTTCACCATTACGCGCGCCGTTAGCGCATTCTCGGGCGAGGTGAGCCAGTTTGCAAGCTGTGTTCGGCGACCCGTCGATTTTGCGCCGGGCGCGGGAGTGGGAGGCTCCGCCGAACCGCCGCCTATGCAGACAGGGAAGGCAGGCTCCACCTTATCGCCGGGATCGGTCGGCATGCCGCGCTTCAGAACGAATGTGTCGGGCGCTTTTGGCCCGGTCTCCGTCACGCAGAGCACCTTTTCGGTGGGGATCGCCTCTTTCTCGAGGGC
>JAYTEU010000859.1:0-2279 GCA_043734985.1 Chthonomonadaceae bacterium | reverse complement strand
TCGGTGAGCGCAGCCACGATGGTAATCGAATCGTCGGAATGGTTTCAATCGCATCGGAAGGAATTGGAGTGGGACGATCTGAACTGCTGCCTGACGCTGCCGGAGTATCGCCATAACTTGTAATCGAACCGAATAGTTGCTGCTGGGCGCATAGCGGCGAACGTGATATCTCACCGGTTCGTGCGGATGTGATTGAGAAGGATTGGAACCGCAACGCAATCATGTGACGGCGAATTCAGTATCCGGCCGGCGCGCCGGGTGATGGAATGCTAGGACGATGTGTTCCTTTGGAATTCCGGCGCGAACCAGCTCATCTGCAATCCGCAGGTCGGTCCCATCATGCTGAAGCCAGATCTTACCATCGACAATATCTACATGAAGAAAGATCTCATCGACGCGCCGCTTCCCGTCCCATCCGACTTCTCCGACCTGATAGTGCCCAATCGTGTCGTCGCAGACGAACTCTGTGCGGATGGTTCCCTCGGAAGGAGTCATGTCAGCGACCTCTTGCAGCAGGCGCTTCACAATGGCTCGATAGGTATTGTCTCGATCCATTTTACAATAGTCTCCTTTCCGGGATCGAAGAAGATTAATCTTACGTCAAAGGCTCTCAGAATATCGCGAAAGTCGCTCTCATCCAACAGAAATCCTCGAACATAATCTGGCACCGCCAGATAGAGAACACGTTCCGGATCCCGCTTTTGAAGCGCCACGCGATACACGCCAAATTGGCCGATCGCGTTCTCGAAGTCGTTCAGTTCAGAAAGGCCCAGGAAACTCTTGATTTCGACGGCGATACGGCGCCCGTCCTTCTCAGCGGCAAGGGGCATCTCGGCTCCAAGGTCGATGTATCCCCGGCGCTTACCAATAGTTATGCGATACGGATCATGGGTAATGGTCCAGCCGTCCTGTATAAGCGCGTGTTTCGCAGCATCATGATATTTATCGCGTACAGACATTTTGCCGGCGCCTCGAACCACCTGAATATCGCCCATTAAGTCTTGTCCGTACGACTTTGTAGGGCAATTAAGACTGTGCTGTCTATTCCGTTGCCGCGAACCACAAGGTGGTCATGTTACTTGCTCACAGTATACCATTGCCGCATTCGCTGAATTGGTGCGGCGCATTTCGGAGAAATTGGATCCGTCAGAATACGCCGCGTTCCTTTAGCGACACGAAGCGATTGTCGCCGAGGATGATGTGGTCGAGGAGCTCGATGCCGAGGAGCTGGCCGCACTCGTGGAGGCGAAGGGTGATGCGGCGGTCTTCGGCGCTGGGGCTGGGATCGCCGCTGGGATGGTTGTGGACGACGATGATAGCCGCGGCGCTGGCGAGGATGGCGTCCTTGAAGACCTCGCGCGGATGGACGAGGCTGCTGTCGAGTATGCCGATCGACACGATGCAGCTTTTCATTACGCGGTTTTTGGTATCAAGCAGCAGGCTGCGGAGGTGCTCCTTTTTCAGGTCGCGCATCTCGGCCATGAGGAGGTTGGAAACGTCCTGAGGCGACCGGATGCAGGGCTTTTCGTCGGCGCTGAGAACGGAGAGGCGGCGGCACAGCTCGATGACGGCGCATATCTCCGTGGCTTTCACCGGCCCGATGCCCTTGACGCGGCCCAGCTCCTCGCGGCTGGCTCCCGCGATTCCGCGCAGGCCCCCGAACTTGCTCAGCAACTCACCAGCAACACCAAGCGCCGACTGCTCGCGGCTACCGATCCGTAGTTGGATGGCGAGCAATTCTGTAACCGAGAGGGCGGATGCGCCCATATTCTTGAGCCGTTCGCGCGGACGCTCATCGGCCAGCCGCTCTTTAATGGTGATGTCGTAGCGAACCGGGTCCGGCCGCTCGGCAGCCTCGCCGTTCGCGTTCCGTTTCCGCTTGCCGCCGCTGGGTGGAGACTTTTCGCTCGGCTCCGGCACTGCAGCCTCGCCGTTCGCATTCTGTTTCTGCCTGCCGCGCTTCTTGACCTGGCCGTTCGCCGCGCGGTGGGCGTCGCGTGTCACTTCAGGATTGCCATCCAACTCCTCGGCGTGTTCCGCTGCTTCGGGCAGGACACCTGCCGGCAGAGGATGCTCGGCGCGCTTATTCCCGGTCTGGAGTTCGACTTCAGGCGGTAGACTTGGAGGCAACGGAATAAGCTCAAAGAGCTCATTCTCGGCCTGCGCTTCGGCTTCAGGTGGGAAATCGTCGGCGGCTTCTTCCTCCAGGCGCGCGAGAGTAACCGCAGCGTTGGCAAGGTCCAATTCCGTGGAATTGCTATTTGCGAGGCCGTCGCCGG
>JAYTEU010000858.1:0-2772 GCA_043734985.1 Chthonomonadaceae bacterium | reverse complement strand
AAAAACCGGCAGAAATGCGGGGCTTTCGGGTTAAAGCGTGTTCAAATAGGCGACTAGATCGGTGAGTTCAGCGGGCGTGCAGTCGGGCTTTCCGGTGAGTTTGGACGGGCGGTGGTACTCGGTGAGAACCTCTTCGAGAGTGCGCGCGGCGCTGGTGTGCAAGTACGGCGAGCGGTTATAGACGCCGCGAAGGGAGGGCGGGTTGTACCCTTTGTACACGTCCTCGGCCCCTTCCAGGCCAACGACATACGCGGGCGCTGAGGTGAATGTGGGCGGCGCGTGGCACGAATCGCAGGATTTCGCCTTGAAGACCGCCTCGCCGCGCTGCACCGAGGCGGCGATTGTGCCGGTGGGTTTACGGTTCGGATTCGGCTTGAAATCGAGAGTGTGAAGATAGGCCAGCGTTGCATCGAGTTCCGCGTCCGTCGGCTCCTCGCCCTGCATCGACTTGGTCATCGAGTCGTGGGTGAGCTGTCGCAAGCTCTTCTGCCAGCCGTGCCACGTCCAGGGTCCGGTCTGCGCAACGCCCCGCAGGCTCAGCGTCTTCTTCGGAGTGCCGTAGCTGCCGTCGTTGAACGTGTCGAAGTCGCTGCCGTTTGTATGGCCGTCCACGTGGCAGGTGCCGCAGGAGTACCAGTGGTGGAACGACCGGTCGGCATCCAGAAAGATCGCCTCGCCCCGGCGCGCGAGGGACGGCGCGGCCGGTCCACCGAGCGGAACCTTGCCCTTTGCTTCGCCGGACTCGAAGTCGATCGTCTCCAGCGAGTTAGAGAGGTAGTTCGCGACCACCACGGTCCGTCCATCGGGGGTAAAGGCCACGCCGAGCGGACGGCCCCCCAGGCGCACCCGGCGAAACCGTTTCTCGTCGCGCAGCACGTCCGGCTCAATATGGTCGCCCGGCCCGCCGAACGCGACAAAGGGAAGCGGCTGGCGCAGCAGGAGAAGCTCGTGCGTCCCTCCGCAGGTAACGGCCAGCGACTGGCCATCAGGACTGACCGCCACGCCGTCCACATCGCCGACCGCCTTGCCGCGCGGGTCCAACGCAATGGCTTCCCGCGGTCCCTCTTCGGGGAGCGGAACCCGGCTAAGCCGATTGCCGACCACCCATCCCATATCGATATTCTCGCGCGTGGCGGGCCGGCCACGCTCCGCGATGTTGGGAACGTAGGCCCATGCGCCGTCGGGTGAAATGGCAATGTGGCGGACGTTGTGGCCGCGCAGCTTCACCGTCCCAACGATAGCGCGCGTGCCGACGTCCACAAGGCTCACGTCCTGCGAGCGGGCTCCGCCGACGGCAAGGCGCCTTCCATCCGGCGAGAGGCCCACATGCCAGGGCTCCTCTCCCACCGGCAGGCGCGTCTCGACGCGCCTCCTCGGGAGACTGACGAATGCCAACGCGCTCTCGCCGGCCAGCGCGACATAGGCGGTCCGGCCGTCCGCCGATAGCGCAATCCCGCGCGGCTCGTCGCCCACGGCTATCGTCGCCTCCGCTTGCAGGCTGCCCGGCGTTACGCTGAAAAGCGTGATATTGTCGGCCAGCCGGTTTGTGACCACGGCCGACTTTCCGTCCCGCGCGAGCGCCACGCAGAACGGCGCGGAGCCGGCCCGAACTTCGGCGAGAACGCGGCCTGCCTTAATGTCGACCAGCGACACGGAGTTGGAGCCCGTATTGGCGGTCAGCGCGAAGGTGCCGTCGGCGGAGAGCGCGAGGTCGGAAGGGGAGCGGTCGACATCGGCGGCGACAGGCGGAACGGCCGTAGCCATGGGCCGGGCGGGCTGAACCGCTGGCGGCGCGAGCGCAAGGGCGAGCAGCAGTGCCGGCGCGAGGCCGATTATCCAAAGTTTCATAGGGTTAGTCGATTGCAAGGTTAGTCGATTGCAAGGTTGTTTGATTGCAAGCTTAGTCGATTGCACAGATACAGAGTGAAAAAGGTCGCCAATGAGAAAATGGGGCGAGCCGGAAATCCGTTCGCCCCAAAAAGCAACGCGCAGGAAGTTGACCTACCTGGTCAGCGGCGCGATGCCTCAACCAAAGGGCCGGGTCTGCTTCACGGCGACGGTCTTGTCGGTCAGGACCGCGGTGATGGCGTTCGGCAGATAGCGCTGCTTGACGTCCGGTTCGTCGGCCGCGTCGTCAAACGAGCCGAAGTATCGGAACGCGCCCTTCTTGTCGATCAGTACGAACGAAGGCGTGTTGTGAATGTCGAAATAGGCCGTCATTCGCCCGTCCGCGTCGTTCAGCACCGGCACCGCGAAGTTCTTGCTTTCCGCGAACTTGCAGATGCTCTTTGTAGTGTCGTTAGCGCTGCAGCGCACGCCGAGGATGGCGACATCCTTGCCGAACTTCTGCATTAGCTGTCCGAACCGTTTTTCGTACCGCCAGGTAACGCTGCACTGCTCGCTCATGAAGAAGAGGACGACGGGCTTTTTGTCCTTGTAGTCGGACAGGGCGATCCTGTCCGCGCCGGGCTTTTCGTCGGCCTTCTTCTCATGTGCGAGGTCTGTGAGCTTGAATTCGGACACCGGCTTATCGATTACAGCCGTGTCTGTCTTCGCTCCCCTGGCGGCGCGCGCGGGCGCGCTCTGCTGCACGATGGCGGCCGTGCCCACCAATGCACAGAGCGCGACTGCCGCCGCCCCCAATTGAATTGCTCTCATCACTGCCTCCTGTGATTGGAAACTTCCTGCGTATGGAGTTTCAGGCCGCGCGTGACGCGCAGCCCATTCTAGTCTACCCCATGAGTCAGCCGTGGTAATGCGCGCCATTGTTGG
>JAYTEU010000857.1:0-2679 GCA_043734985.1 Chthonomonadaceae bacterium | reverse complement strand
GCCGACAGCGCGCAAAACAGGGCGAACGCCAGTAGGAGGAGCGACTTCCGTCCGACGGCAGTCAGCAGCCCGCGCGCGCTTGTTTGTGATACTTCCATTTATTACTCCGGGCTATGTGGTGTCTCGGCGTTCGCGATGAGCGCCGCGATATCGTGTCCGTTGATTGTGAGTCCCGCGATGCCGGCATCCGCGATGACGACGCCCGTGAGATTGACGTCGCGGAAGGTGGCGGCGGAGAGATCGATGTCGCGAAATGCCGCGTGGCGCAGGTTCGCGTTTTCGATCCTGGCGGATTCCAGGTTGACGTCGATGAATCTGGCCTCCGCCAAGCCCACATTCTCAAAGCGAGAACCTTCGAATACAACCCCGGTCAAATGAAGCTTGCTCATGGCATCTCCCTCCTGCGCCCGCACAACCTTCAATGGCTGCATGCGCTCCTATTTTCTAAATACCGTTAACATTTTCCTGCATTCTGCTGCTGAGTGCAGGGTCATTCAGCTCTCGGCGTAGGAATAAACCCGGATTATTCACGAAGCCGATTTCGATCTTGACTCTCGAGGCAGAGTGAAAGCGTTTTGATCTGTACGTGAATAATCCGGGTAAATTCCTCGCTTGGTGACTACAAAATCGCCCAGTCGGCACCCGGCCTTCGCGGATTATGTATCCAGTCGACGGAGGTGGACATTTTGTCTTCGCGAGCCGAGGACTTCGGGTACCCCCTGGGTGCCACGGGGGGCAACCGGGCAAGAACTGAATGACCCTGTGCTGAGTGGCCTACTTTGGCGCCACGGGCGACGGCAGAGCCTCTCTATCCATTGCATCCTTCAGAATGCTGAGCGCCTCCGGGCCGGCGTACCTTTTCGCGTAGTCCAAAGCGGTGCGGCCGCTCTTGTCTTTGGTTCGAGCCTTCGCGCCATGCCGGAGCAGCATCTCAATCTGTTCCGGCGCCGCGGCAGTCGTGGTGACATGAATCAAGGCGGTATTGCCGTTGTTATCGACGGCATTGACGTCCGCGCCACGATCGATTAGCAGCTTCATCATGGGCGTGTTGAACAGAATACAACTGAACATAAGCGGCGTGCTTCCAGCGCTATCGGCTCTATCGATCCCCGCTCCATGGTCGAGCAGCAGCGTCACGAGGCCGGAATCGCCCCTGCCGACGGCCTTCATCAGCGGTGTATCGCCACGGCTATCGCGCGCGTTGCAGTCCGCGCCATGTTCGATCAAGAGGCGCCCTTCCCGCGCGTCGGCGTTCATCAGGGCCGTTCGCGAATTGCCGTCGCCGGAGTTGGGGTCGGCCTTGTGCTTGAGCAGGATCTCGACCGACGCCAAATCCCTGTTGGTCGCGGCAAGCATCAAGGCCGTCTTGCCAATGTCCTCATTCAGGCCCGATCGATCGGTGGCGTTTGGGTTCGCGCCGCGCTCCAGTAACAGCGCTGCGATCGGGGCCGCGTTCGGGGACGGGCGGATGAACGGCAGAACGATCGATGGGCGAAAGCGCTTGGTAACCCGGGGGCGCGGCTGGCCGCGAAGCGTATCCCAAAAGCTCGACAGTTGCTCCCGTAGAGTCGGGTTGGAGGGCGCATTCAGGATATGCTCGGCATTCGGATCGGCGCCCTGGTTCAGCAGAGCGCGGACATCCGCCAGGTTGTCTTTCTCAAGCGCGACCACCAACGCGGCGTCCCTCTCGGCCTGCTGTTCGCCCCGAATGACGCAGAGGAAGACCGCAAGCACGCACAGTGCTGCCACTGCCGCCGCGATGGCCTTCTTCCTCTTCCTCGATACTCTCATACAGTTTCTAAGCCCTGGCCGATCGATGCGATATCCGTTTTCAGCATTCTTCTTCCGTAGCCGCCTAATGATTCCCTTCTACGTGTAACAAGGGCGCAGGGTCATTCAGATATCGGCGAAGTCGGGGCGCGCGGGATTGTCCGAGACCCCGGCCTGCCCCGGCTACTGCCTGCCCCGGCTACGTGCGTAGTCCCGCCTGCCCCGGCTATGTGTCGGGGGCTAGGTGTCGGGGTCGGGGTGTCGGGAACCCTTTCGGGGAAATCCCGCAAACCCAAAGGGTACCCGGTTTACAAAACCCGCCTCGACCAGAGGGCACTCGGGTTCGGCATTGAGTCCGCGAAGGCGGACTTCGTAAACTTAGACCGGTAATTTAGTGCCGTGTCCCAAGAACTGAATGACCCTGAATATGACGCATATTCCATCGAAATGCCGGATGTGTCCTTCGCTGAAGGGAATTTCACCAGACTGTCCCTCTCGGCCTCAATTCGCCCGTCAGCGCGTTTGACACGAACCGCTCCCGGTGATAGAATACCCAGCATGAGCAAAGAAGAAAAGGAAGCGCCACTGAGCCTCCCGGCAGATGAAGTTACAAGTTCGGAGGAGCTTGTCCGGTTCGGACTCTCCATGCCCGCGGCGCTTGTGCGCGACCTGGACGATTGGCGGAAGCGGCAGGGGTACGCCAGCCGTTCCGAGGCGGTGCGGGACATGGTGCGGGACGCCCTGATCGAAGCGCGCTGGCAGGACGAGAACGCGAACCCGGACGAGCCGATGGTGGGCGTGGTCACCATCGTCTACAATCACAACGTTCGCCAACTGAGCGAGCACCTTACCCAGGTCCAGCACGAACATCACGAGACCGCGCAGGCGGCGCTGCACATCCACCTCTCC
>JAYTEU010000856.1:0-1591 GCA_043734985.1 Chthonomonadaceae bacterium | reverse complement strand
GCCGGCGCATTGACGGGAGGCCAGCCCCCTGCGTCGATCGATAAGATCCGCGTGGCCGGGATCGGGATCGGCAGCCAAGGCGGGAGCGATGTGGACGCGGTTGCGGCGGAGGGAGCCAACATCGTCGCCCTCTGCGACGTGGACTCGAAGTACGCCGCCAAGAAGTTCGAGCAGTACCCCAACGCCAAACGCTTTACCGACTACCGCAAGATGCTCGACGAAATGGGCAGCGAGATCGACGGCGTGGTCATCGGCACGCCCGATCACAGTCACGCCATTATCGCCCTGGAGGCGATGAAGCACGGCAAGCACGTCTACTGCGAAAAGCCGCTGGCTCACAATATCCACGAAGTGCGCACGCTCATGGCGGCCGCCCAGAAGTACAAAGTCGTCACGCAGCTTGGAAACCAGGGCCACTCCACCGCCACCATCCGCAAGCTATGCGAATGGGTTTGGGCCGGAGCCATCGGCCAGGTACATACGGTCTACGCGGGCTGCGGCGAGTTCAAGGAGGTCTACAGCCAGATCCGCAACCTCGACAAGCTCGACCAGCACTACGACGTTCCGCCGGAGCTCGATTACGAGCGCTGGGTCGGACCCGTGGAGTTCCAGCCCTATACCCCATTCTGGGTGCCGTGGAACTGGCGAGGCTGGCTGCACTTCGGGACCGGAACGATCGGCGACTGGGTCTGCCATGTCATCGACCCGTCGTTCTGGGCGCTCGATCTCGGCGCGCCCGTCAGCGTAATGGCCGAAGTGACCGACTACGACCCGGCAAAGCACGGCGCGACCTACCCGCCAGGCACGAAGATCACCTACGAATTCGCCGCCAAGAAGGATCGCGGCCCCGTCAAGCTCGTCTGGCACGACGGAAGCACCCCGATCACCAAGCCCGACGGCTTCCCGACGGACGATGAGATACCGCGCACGGGAGCGGTCCTGGTCGGCGACAAGGGGATGATCGTTCACGGCTCCCACGGCGCGGGCGGCTGCCATCTGCTTCCGCAGAGCGTCCGGGACCAGTACACCGGCGCGAATACGCCCGCCGAGAAGATCCCGCGTATCAAAGGCCATCACTGGGATTGGCTCGACGCGATACGAACGGGCCGCCAGTCCGGCTCCAACTTCGAATACGGCGGCCGCCTGACGCAGATAGCGCTTCTCGGGGCCATCGCCATCCATTTCCCCGGCGAGACGCTCAAGTGGAACGACCGCGGGGCGCGATTCACAAACAATAACGCCGCCAACGCCTACGTCAACCCCGCCTACCGCAAAGGGTACAAACTCGCGTGACCGTACAAGAGATAGATTTATTGCGCTGGGATCTCTCCCCGTTCTTTCCCGGGCCGGATTCGGCGGAGTTCGATCGGGCGTACCGCGCGCTGATACAGGATATCGAGGCGGTTTCGGCGCTGCAGGAGACTCACGGAGTCCGGCGCAGAGCCGGAGATGAGGTAGACGCCGCCTTCGTCGCCGCCTTCGAAGAAGTACTTGCGGCGTGGAATGCGCTGAAGGAGCGGCAGCAGCTTCTGTTGGCCTACCTCGGCTGCCTCACGACTACCGACGCGCGCGACGATGCCTCCAGGGCGCG
>JAYTEU010000855.1:0-2044 GCA_043734985.1 Chthonomonadaceae bacterium | reverse complement strand
AGGACGAAGTTGGGATGTTTGGCGACGGCGGCCATCCACGCGGCCCGGTACTTATCTTCGGAGCGGTGCGTCGGGGTCTGGGGCTGCTCTTCCAGCAGGGCGGAGTCGTGGCCCGCGCCGATGGTGGCGACTTTGATCCAGGTGGAATCGTCGAACTGGAGGCTCTGGCCAAGGGTCGGGGCGAAGTACCCGTCGAGCGCAGCCTTGCCTCGGAAGCCGGGGCCGCCAATCAGGATAAGGTCGCAGCCGAACTCCCTCAGAAAGCGCCCGCGAAGATAGGCGGAGAACGTGCCGTCCAGCTCTTTAAACGCCTTCGCGTCGGACAGGTAGACGGGGCACGCGCCGTGGCCGCCGTTCTCGGGGCTGAGCGCCACAACGGAGCGGAACTCGGAAGGTATTCGCCGGTAGAAGTTTCGGATCAGATCGTACAGCGCCGCCTGAACCGTCGGCTCGCGCAGGTCCGGCCGATCGCCGAAGATCTGGATAAGGGCATCGGTATCCAGGAAGAGTCCCACCTGCGGGTAGTCCTGCCCGGCCTGGCGCATCGACTGGAGCGTGGAAGCCAGCACGGTCAGCCCTTTGTCGGCGTAAAGCTGCCGGTCCCGGCCGGAGCCGCGATAGATGGGCAGCACGACGTCGATCCCCGCCTGGCGCATGTCCAGGAGCTGCTGCCGGTGCCAGTCGGCGCGATCGTAGCTGAACCACGGGCCGGTTCCCGCCAGGGGATGGTGCGCGAGCGCGCTGCTCTGGTCCGCGCGCGTGACATGGAGCGAGGGCGTTGCCTTGCGCGTATCCGCCTGGTACCAGTACTCCCAGCGGGCCATGGTCAGGTCGGGAAGCTTCTGCGCCAGATGCGGCTTCACGGGCAGGGGCTCCGAGGAGACCTGCGGAATCGCGACGACCGGCCTCGGGCGGTGCAGGATCAGCTCCAGGGGAGTGCGGCTGCTTCGAACCGAATCCAGCGATAACGCGCCCTGGGCATTCCCGGCCGCGTCGCCGAAGCTGAACTGCGCCAGGCCGTTCCACTCTCCGCGCGATATCTCGCCATCGATCACGGGCTTCTGCGCGAATAGGCGCGGGCTGACCGAATTCCCCGGCGTCGAGGCTGCAGGCGCATTGCTGAGCGTCACCCGGGTCCAGAGCGAAGGATTGTCTACATCGGAAGCGCCCTTTACCTCCGGTGAAAGGCTCTGAAGCTGCGGGCTGCCTGCCGCCTTGCTTTGGACGGAGACGTTGAATCCGAATCGCGCTCCGGGCGCGGGCTTGCCGCCGAGGTCCACCCAGGGTATCGCGATCTCGGCCGTGTAGCCGGGCGCGTTGCCCCCTGCACCGCGCTCCGCGCCCTTCTGTACGACTTTGACCTTGATGACTTTATGCTGGAGGTCCAGGAGCTTCTGCTGCTGGGTGTCCTTGTCCTTTTCGTTCTGGAGGATGTCCTTCAGGCGGTCGTTGAAATCCTGGAGGCTTGTGAACAGGGGCGCGCTCTCCGCGCCGGAGAATAGCTGAAAGCCGTTGGCGGCGCTCACGACGAAGGTGAAGGTATGAGCGGTGCGCTTGACGGAGGTGTGATCGTCGTCGGTCTGGATCGATACGATGGCGGCATCGTCTTCGAGCGGCCGGGAGAAAGGCGCATCGTTCTTCGCGCTGAGGGTAGGCTTGTTCACCTGCACCGCGATATAGAAGAACTCGTCGTCCCAGGAGGTGAAGCCGGTCACCCGATTTATTGTGTCCGCCGCCGGAGGCTGCTTCGCGCCCGCCAGGTGTACGCTAACGCACAGCAACAGCGCAGATAAAAAAAACAGGGCGCGCTTGCCCATAATACTCTCCTTGACAACGGGCCGCATTCCAGGGCGCGTTACTTCGATTCCGCGTTCTGCAACTCAAAGTGTTGACCCCTAATACCTTTGTATGCCGAACTAATTTGAGCATGCAAACTGTGCGATAGTAACATAGTTTCTCGTGACTGTCAAGGGAGGAAAGCCGCGCACGCGCTGATAATGTAGACGTAGTTCTGCTTCCGTGAGAGCAACCGGGTTCGGCGATC
>JAYTEU010000854.1:0-2495 GCA_043734985.1 Chthonomonadaceae bacterium | reverse complement strand
GAGCTCTTGACCATGGTGAGGAACTCGCGCTGCTCGACGTTCAGGGGCGTGTCCAGCGCAAGGTCGGTCATGCCGATGATGCCGTTCATGGGGGTGCGGATCTCGTGGCTCATGTTCGCCAGGAACTCGCTCTTTGCGATGGTTGCCGCTTCCGCCGCCTCCTTCGCCGCCTGAAGCTCGCGCTCGGCGCGCCTGCGGGCGATGAACTGGCCGATCTGACTGCCTAGCGCGCCGATCATGGAGAGCAGGTCCGCATCGGGCTTGCCGATCTCGCGGCAGTAGAACTCGATGATACCGGTGATCTCGCTGCCGAAGAGAATGGGGAAGGCGAATCCGCCGTGCAGCCCAGCCGTCGTGGCGGAGGGCTTGCGCGGGAAGTTGGAGTCGTGCTGGATGTCGGCGATCCAGACAGGCTGCCTGTTGGCCCAGGTGCGGCCCGGCAGTCCCACGCCCTTTTCGAAAGCGGTGCGGCGCGACTGGAGATCGAACTCGTCCGCCGCGGCATCGGCGGAGCGCCAGAGATCGAGGCAGCGCAGGAGGTTCGAGGAGCGGTCCACGATCCAGATTGCGCCTATCTCCCATCCGGCGCTTTCGCAGATGGCCTTTAGGATGAGCGGCGCTGCCTCGCCGAGAGTGGCGGCTTCGGCGAGCACGCGCGTAACCGCATGCTGCGCGCTGAGACGGTGCTCGGACCTCTTCTTTTCCGTGATGTCGCTGGTGGACCCGGCCACGCGGATGGGGCTTCCGGATTCGTCCCAAATGGCTTGGCCGCGCGTGTGGAACCAGCGGTATTCGCCCCGCCGCGTCTTCAATCGGTGCTCCACATCGTACGGCAAGTGGCCCTCGATGTGCGCTTCGAGCGCGCGTATCACCGGGTCGCGGTCGGCGGGATGGAGGCGGGACTCGAACGCGGCGAACGTGTTGTCCATCTCGTCGTCGCGGTAGCCGAGGAGCTGCTTCATGCGCGGGGAGTAGTAGACCGCGCCGGTGAGCACGTTCCAGTCCCAGAGGCCGTCCTTGGAGCCGCGCACGGCCAGCTCGTAGCGCTCTTCGCTGACCTGAAGCGCCTGCTCCGCCCGCTTGCGCGCCGTGATGTCCCAGAAGATGCCCTGCGTCTCGATGACATTCCCCTGGGCATCGTAGACGGGGGTTTTCAGCACCTCGACGTAGTGGGTATCGCCGCCGACCCTATGCTGCTCGACGTCTTCGAAGGTCTCCCGTGTCGCGATGACGCGCAGATCGTCCTGGCGGTACTTCTCGGCAAGATCGGCCGCGAAGAAGTCGAAGTCGGTCCTGCCGATCACGTCTTCCTGGGCGCGGCCTATGGTGGCGAGAAAGAGCGAATTGGCGAAAGTAAACCGGCCTTCGAGATCCTTTCGGAAGACGTTCATGGGCAGGCTCTCGACAAGCGAGTGGTAGAGCGACTCGGAGTCGCGCAGGGCCTGCTCGGCTCTCAGCCGGTCGGCTATCTCCGCCTGTAGGGCCTGGTTGGTGCTGGGCATTCGGTTCCGATCCTAACGAATTTCCGGTCTCGCGATGTCGCCGGGTGCGTTGTGTGCTGTTCGCGCTGGAGGGACTGGTTTCCTGCTAATTGGGCAGTCGGCAGTCGGCACGCCCAGAGGGCACCCGCAGTCGGTATGTATAGGGCAGCGATGAGGGTGGAACCTCTGTATAGTTATCGGAGGCGCGTACGACACGCTGAGGCTGGAGGGTAGGGTGGGCGGAGAAAATGCGTTTATAACATTGATGGGCAGGATTGACAGGATGGGGAGGGGAGAATAGCCTCAGCGGAAGCGATGTGTTCGCCCCGAAGCGGCAGCCTCAGCGGCAGCCTGGGCCAGCCTGGGGCAGCGCCCCAGGAATGAGGCAATCGCACAAACACATCCCTGAAAGGGCGAAGCTCCTGACCGTACGCTCCAACCTCAGCTCGCAGACGCTACCCGTGTCGCTGCGAGGCCACTCCCGCCGCGCGCGCCAACTCATCGTGCGTGATCGCGAACTGGGCGTCGCTGCGCGCATCCTATTCGCCGGCGTCCCGTATCGATTGAACCAGGCGGGCTCTGCCGGCTGACGGAACTTCCCGGCGCGCTCCATTATAGTATAATGGCACGAGATCGTTAGTTATTCGGAAAGGACACGCGCAATGAGCGAACCGCTTCCCAAAATCTATTTGGTTCGGCACGGGGAGACCGCGTGGTCCGTGGAGGGACGGCACACCGGCAAGACGGACATACCCTTGACGGACCAAGGCGAAAAAAACGCGGAACGCCTGCGCTCCCTGCTGGAGGGCATCCGGCCGGTGAAGGCGCTGTGCAGCCCCTTGCAGCGCGCG
The DNA here is from genome assembly GCA_043734985.1 of Chthonomonadaceae bacterium. Classification (GTDB taxonomy): domain Bacteria; phylum Armatimonadota; class Chthonomonadetes; order Chthonomonadales; family Chthonomonadaceae; genus DATGJU01. The sequence continues at coordinate 163 of JAYTEU010000854.1, read as the reverse complement.
CGCAGGACGTGCGAATTGGCGGGGTTTGGCGGCAATTTGGAGATTGAGCCGGACCTTACCGAATGGGACTATGGCGATTACGAAGGGCGAACGACGGCGGAGATTCGGCGAAAGCGGCCGCGCTGGTCGCTCTTTCGCGACGGCTGCCCGAACGGCGAGACGG
>JAYTEU010000853.1:0-4153 GCA_043734985.1 Chthonomonadaceae bacterium | reverse complement strand
CCGAAGGGCAGACGCCGCGCAGCGGCCTATAGCGAAGGGTTTACCCGTCGCAGCGCGCGAAGGGTACGTCGGGCATTCCCATGCTTATGAAAAAGGCATTGTGCTTAGTCCATTACCAGATTTTGACAATCCGGATAGAACTCGCTCCTCGGTCCCTTTCTCCAGATACTAACCATCTGCCGATCGTTCTCCGGTACAATAATCGACATGACCAATACTGCTCCATCCAAAAACATCAAAGTTCCTTTTGACAGCCTCACCCTGCGCGCCATGATCGCGGAGCTTCGAACTCGGCTCCTCGGCGGGCAGGTGCAGGATATCCGCCAGCCGTCGGCTTCGGAACTGCGCCTGGGAATTCGCAGTCAGGGGCGCAGCTACCTCCTGGCGTTGTCGTGCGACGCCCGGTTTGCGCGGGTTCATCTTACGGGCCGCAAATCGGCCAATGCCGTGGCGCCGCCGAGCTTCTGCATGGCGCTCCGAAAACACTGCGAAGGCGCGGCTATTCGCGATATTCGGCAGGTCGGTTTCGACCGCGTGGTCGAGATAGAGATCGGCGCGCGCTCCGCCGAGGCGGATTCCGCGACTACCACCCTTGTCGTGGAGCTGATGGGAAAGCACAGCAACCTCATACTAGTCAGCGCCGCCGGGGTGGTGCTGGAGGCGGCCAAGCGCGTATCGCACAGGATCAACCGGTTTCGGGAGATCCTGCCGGGCGTAGCCTATTCACCTCCGCCGGAACAGGAAGGCAAACTGGACCCGTTCGATGCACGGACGGTGCGGGCGCTTACTGCGAGGTTCTCCGAATCACCGCCGCCGGACGCTGAGGCGGCGGCTTCGCAGCTAATCGAGCAAGTTGCGGGCATGTCCCCGTTTCTAGCGCAGAATATCGCAGTGCAGCTTTTTAATGGTGAAGAGGGCGCAGCGGGGCGTCTGCCGCAAGTCTGGGATGCGATTTTCGGATTGGCGGCCAAAGGCCTGTACCATCCTGTTGCGATCGTCAGCGCCGGGCACATTAGCGGCGCTTATCCATTTCCACCAGCGCAGATTTCCGAGGAGATGCAGACTCCTGTCGCTGATCTGAACGCCGCCCTGGACGAAGCGTACTCGGCGGCTGTCATCCGCGCGGGCGCTATCGCTGCAGCCTCCGAACTGAAAGGGCAGATCGAGCGGGATCGCAAGCGGCTGCTCCGCCAGAAAGAGATCGCGGAGAGAACGCTCCACGAATCGGATAGGGCGGAGGAGTACAAGCAATGCGGTGAGCTGATCCTCGCCAATCTGTGGCAGATCACGCCTGGCATGGCGGCGATTGCGGTTCAGGACTATTTCGATCCCGACCTGGGCCAGAGAACCCTGACGCTCGATCCGAAACTCACCGCGCAGGAGAACGCGGATGCGCTGTTTAAGCGGTACCACAAGGTGAAAGACGGCCAGGCGATGGCGGAAACGCGCCGCGCGGAGTCCGTGGCGCTGCTCGATCGACTGAACGCCGCGCTCGCCGAACTGCGCGAACTGGAGGAGCGTGGAGAGGGAATCGACGCCGACGTTCGGCGGCTCCGGGAAGACCTGCGCGCGCGCGGACTGCTCGTTCAGCACGGGGCGGGCGCGGAAGACGCCGCCGCTCCCGGTCCCGACATGCAGGGGCACAAGATCCGGCGCGTCGTCACGCCGGAAGGGTACGAGATCTACGTCGGAGAGACGGCCACCGCGAACGACTATCTCACAACGCGCCTCGCCGCCTCGAACGACTTATGGCTGCACGTACGATCGTCTACGAGCGCGCACGTCGTCATCAAGACACATGGCCGGCCCGAGGCGGTTCCGCGCAGCGTGATCGAGAACGCAGCCCTCATATGCGCGCGCCACAGCAGCCAGAAGCACTCGGGCCTGGTGCCGGTCGACTACACGCTCAAGAAGCACGTCCGCAAACCTCGCGGCGCGGCGCCCGGCAGCGCCGACTACCACCACGAAACGACGCTGCACGTGAGTCCGTGAGGTACGGAGCTATTGCGAAGCCCGTGGGATTGAAATCCTCGGCTTTCGAAGACACAATGTCCGCCTTCGCGGACTGCATTCAGAGTCCGCGAAGGCGGACATTGTGTAGTCACCAGGCGAGGAATTTATTCCCACGCCACTTCGCGCATTGAAGGCGCCCAATTTTATGAGAGCGTGTCGGCGATTGGCTACCGGATTGCCAGCATTCTCTCCAGCGCGATCCGCGCATCGGCGGCGATTTCGGGTTTTACCTTTACCTGGTTCACGATCCTTCCGGCTTCCAGGTTCTCCAGGGTCCAGAGCAGGAAACTGGGATGGATGCGGTACATCGTGGAGCAGGGGCAGACTACCGGATCGAGGCAGAAGATGGTCTTGTCCGGGTACTCGTGCGCCAGGCGGCTGACCAGGTTGACTTCCGTGCCTACGCCCCAGACCGAGCCGGAGGGAGCCTCCTGGATCGTCTTAATGATCACGTCGGTGGAGCCGTTCAGGTCCGACGCCTTCACTACGTCGAGCGAACACTCCGGGTGAACGATGATCTGAACGCCGGGATGGTCTTCGCGCGCCTTTTCGATCTGCGCCACGGTGAACCGCGCATGTACCGAGCAGTGGCCTTTCCATAGCAGCACGCGCTTTGCCTGAACCTCCTCCGCTGTCACCGCGCCGAAGGGCTTATTCGGGTCCCAAACCAGCATGTCGCGCACCGGATCCAGCCCGATCGCGGCGGCGGTATTGCGGCCGAGGTGCTGATCCGGGAAGAACAGGATCTTGTCGCCCTTGGCCAGCGCCCATTCGACGACCTTGCGCGCATTGGAGGAGGTACATGCCGACCCGCCGTGCCTGCCGACGAACGCCTTGAGCGCTGCCGTCGAGTTGACGTAGGTGATGGGCACGATACGGGTGGTGTCGGTGGACGTCTGGAGGTCTTCCCAGCACGCCTCCACCTGCCCAATAGAAGCCATATCGGCCATCGAGCATCCGGCGGTCAGGTTCGGCAGGATCACGACCTGTTCGTCGGTCGTCAGGATGTCCGCCGATTCCGCCATAAAGTGAACGCCGCAAAAGATGAAGTATTTGGCTTCGGGATGCTCGGACGCAATTCGTGAAAGGCGCAGGCTGTCTCCGCGAAAGTCCGCCCATTTGATGATCTCATCGCGCTGATAGTGGTGTCCGAGGATTATCAGATCCTCGCCGAGGCATCTGCGGGCGCGCGCAATGCGAGCGTCGGTCTCTTCCGGGCTGAGCCGGGTAATCTCCAGAGGGAGGGGCTGCTGAAACATGGAAACGTCTCCTATGGGCGAGCAGTTCGTATGCGCGGCCTCCAGGGGAAGCTGCGCGCGAACGGTGATGTTGACATCGCCCGATTGTGGGTTGGGACAAACACTCCGATATTCATTAGCGCTGAATGCTGATGAGCGGCCATCCTGATGGTCGTCACCCATGGCATCGACGGCGCTGCCGCACATCCGCGCTACACTTCTATTTTACCCTACGAGTCAGAAGGGCTTCGAGTCGCGGCCCGATCTCTAATTCCACCCCAACTGGGCAGATTTGGCCCACTATGACTTCTTAACCACTATCAGTTCGCCGACGTGCAGTTTGCGCACCGTTAGATCGTCGATGACAAGGCGGCGAACATAGGCTTTGCGAATCGACAGGTAACCGATTGCGAGCGCCCCGATGGCAATTGCGCCCACGGCACACGCGCCTATCGCGAGCGCTCCAATACTTGCACTTCCGTTAGCCGCTGCCCCGACCGCGAGAGCGCCGTCCTTTGCTCTCTTGACGACCGTACAATATGCGTTGTTTATCGTTGCCCTCTCCTCCATTTTTGCCTCCTCAAACTCGATCGTTGCTCTCGCTCTATTCGGCACTCAGTCAGTGAATTTCCTGCGGGCTGCGGATAACTCGGGGCATTTAGTTTTCTGGGCTAAGTACCGCGGCGCGTCACGCTCCAGGCAGGTAATGCGTCCGTCAGCGGCGAAGTAGCCATAGGCAGACTGTCAATCAGAGCGGCTGAAATCCAGGACGTGCAGCGACCGAAAAAGGAAACGACACGTGGTTCAGCCCACTTTTCCACTTAGAAACGACTTTCGGAGATGCAGCCGATGCGATCGAGAAGAGCGATCCGGTCGACTTGCCGGAGACTGATTTTACTGCC
>JAYTEU010000852.1:0-3485 GCA_043734985.1 Chthonomonadaceae bacterium | reverse complement strand
AAACCCGCCTTCGCGGGTTGCGGATTGAGTCCGCGAAGGCGGACTTTGTAAACCTAGACCGGGATTTTAATCCCGCGTCACGAGAACTGAATGACCCTGTTGCAGCGAAGCGTCTTATGGCAGAGTGCTTGGTCGCTAACCTGGGACGATCGGGATACGGTTCTCTGCGCGCAATGCAGGAAACCGGGCAGCATGCTGCGAACAGGGAGACGCGGCTTTATGGCAGGAGTTTGCGGTAGCCAGGAGTGGAACATGGAAACATACGGCGTTGGGATGATCGGCTTTGGTTTTATCGGCAGGGTGCATGCGCTAGCGCATAAGGCTTTGCCCCTGTTCTTCGATCCGCCGCCTGCGAAGACGCGGCTGGTGGGCGTATGTACGACCTCCGAGGCATCCGGCATTAAGGCAATGGGCCAGGCCGATTTCGAATTTCACACCACGGATTACCATGCGCTTCTCTCTCGCGAAGACATCCGGATCGTACACATCTGCACGCCCAATGACGCGCATTATGCTGCCGTTCGAGATGCGCTTGCAGCCGGCAAGCACATCTATTGCGACAAGCCGCTCGCCCACAATGCCGTGGAGGCGACGGAACTGGAGGCGCTTGCCCGCAGCTCTTCGCTGGTCCACCAGATGACGTTCAACTACCGGTTCGTTCCGGCGATACTCCGGGCCGTGCAGATGATCGACGCGGGTTTTCTCGGAGATCTCTTCTCCTTCCGGGCAGCATACCTCCACGCAGGCTATATCGATCCGAAGCGGCCGTTCTCATGGAGAACGGACTTTGCTCAAAGCGGCGGCGGCGCGATCGTGGATCTCGGCGCGCATATCATCGACCTGATGCGGTTTCTTCTCGACCGTCCGGCCGTGCCGGGGGCCGGACGGTTTGCCGAAGTGAGCGCGGATATGCGTACGGTCATCGCCGAGCGAATGGACCAAAAATCGGGAACGTTGCGAACTGTGGATGTAGATGATATCGCCCTTGTCAATTGCAGGCTGCAGGGCGGAGCGACCGGGACGATCGAGGCATCGCGACTGGCAACCGGTGTTCAGGACGAGATGCGCTTCGAGATTCACGGCTCGCGAGGCAGTCTTAGGTTCAACCTTATGGAGGCGGATTGGCTCGACGCTTACGACGCCTCCGTGCCGGAATCGCCGCTGGGCGGAGACAGGGGATACAGGCGCATCGAGTCCGTGGCCAGGTATCCAAAACCCTACGCGCTAGGGGCAACTAAGAATACAATCGGATGGCCGCAGTTCCACATCCACAGCCTGCACGATTTCATCGACAATGTGGCGCGCTTGGAGGAGGGGCGCGGGCGAAATCCAAACTCGCCCAGCTTCACCGACGGGCTTGCCGCTCAGCAGATCATCGCCGCATGTCAGCGCTCCAGCGCCCGAAACGGGAGATGGACGCTTGTCGAGAGCCAATGAATCGTCTGCCTATCTGGACAGAGCGCGCAAAACCCGCTACAATAGCCTCGACTAAATCCCCACTTCAGAGACACCCTGACCTATGGCGCATCGAATGAAAATGCCGAGAGAGCTGCCCACCCTGGGGCTGATCCTCATAATGAGCGGCGCGCTTGCCCTGACCGTGCCGGCTTTTCGCGAGTCCGGCAACCTCTCGGCGGTGGGCCAGAACGCCGCGTTCATCGGCATCCTTGCATGTGGGGAGGGGCTGGTAATTCTTGGCGCGGGCCTTGATCTTTCCGTCGGTTCGATTATGGCGCTGTCGGCCTGCATTACCGCGGCATGCGTGGCGGCAGGCTGGGGATGGATGCCTTCGGTGGTTGCGGGTCTCGTAACTGGCCTCGGCGCGGGAGCAATCAACGGCGGCTTGATCACGGATCGAATTCCGCTGCCATTCGCCGGCTCGATCCTCCAAAAAATGGGAGCCAAAATCCGGTCCGTTCCCCGCCCTCCGATCCTCACGACGCTGGCGACCCTTCTGCTCTTCCGTTACGGCGTGAGCCTCTTGACGCACAACAAAAGCTTCGATGCATTCGATACCAGCGCGCCGGGACTATATAAGCTGGGGCAGGGCGCTGTCGCTATTTTCGCGTTTGTGGTCGTCGTGCTTATCGCGGCTATCGTTACTCTCCGCACACGGTTCGGACGCTGGACACTCGCGATGGGGGGCGGAGAGCCTGCGACGCGCCTCTCCGGCGTGCCGACCGCGGCCGTCAAACAGCTCGGTTATGCGCTCTCGGGATTCTGCGCGGCCATTACCGGAATTCTCACCATGTCGTTCAGCAATCATGCACAGTGGGACATGGGCAAAGGCGCTGAGCTGGATGCCATCGCCGCTTGCGTCGTTGGCGGCGTGCGGATCACCGGCGGCGATGGCAGCCTGCTTGGCGCTGCGCTTGGCGCGATACTTATCGCGCTCCTTCAGAACGGACTTGTTCTGCTCGGGCGCCCGAAGGAGCAGTACGGTCTATTTACCGGCGCCGTGATCCTGGCTGCCGCCGTGATCGAACAGGTCCGCCTGCATAGGCTACAGCAGAAGGGCGTTCGAGTATGAGCGCGGCGTCCATTCCCGAAGCAAAGCCCGGACGACGACTGCGACTTCCTCCGGAGGCGGGCGTTGCGCTTGTTCTCACCGTGGTGATCCTCTACTTCAGCATGCGTCTTCCGGACTTCCGCTCCGAAGCCAACCTGCGACTGTTGGTAAAGCAGGCCGCTGAGCTCGCCATCGTTTCGACCGGCATGACCCTCGTGATCGCCACGGGCGGAATCGATATCTCGGTCGGCTCGGTGATGGCGTTTTGCGCGATGACGCTTGGATGGCTCTCCGTCGAGAAGCATGTGCCGCTTCCGCTGGCCTGTCTTGGCGCGATCGCCCTGGGAAGCCTCTGCGGCGCGATAAACGGCGTTCTAATATCGCGAGCAAAGCTTCCGCCGATTATCGTGACCCTGGCTATGTTCGCCGCCGCCGCCGCCGCCGCATCCATGTTCAACAACGGCCATAGCATCTCCGGACTGCCTCCCTCGTTTAACGATTCGTTCGATCGCAGAAACATTCTCCACCTGCCGGTCCTCTTCTGGATTGGCATCGTAACGCTTACGGTCGGCGCGGTCGTGCTGAAGTTCACTACATTCGGCCGCGAACTGCTGGCGCTGGGCGGCAATCGCATAGCGACCTTCCTCTCCGGACGACCGACCGTGCGGACCGAGACGCTGGTCTACGTGATGAGCGGCGCTCTTGCGGGGCTGGCGGCGGTCGTCAATGTGGCGAAGCAGGCAACGGCCACACAGGGCACGGGCCAGTTCATGGAGCTGACATCGATTACGGCGGTGGTGCTGGGAGGCACGGTGATCACGGGTGGACAGGCCACGATTTTCGGAACGGCCCTCGGTGTGCTGACGATAGGCGCAATCCAAAGCGGCGTCCGCCTATTTGGCCAGGAGGATCAACTCGCGTGGTTCATGGTCGGCGTCGCACTACTACTCGCCGTGGAAGCGCAGAAGTGGCGCTC
>JAYTEU010000851.1:0-3961 GCA_043734985.1 Chthonomonadaceae bacterium | reverse complement strand
ACTCCGAGCTTGGCCGCAGGGAGGTACTGGTTCGGATCGACGCCTTTCGCGCCCTCTTTGAGCTTGCCACCTGCCTCGTTGATCCGGTGTACTTCGTCTTCCGGTACCGACGAAGAGCCGTGCATGACCAGTGGGTAGTTGGGAAGCAGATCCTGGATCGCCTTCACCCGGTCGAAGTGGATTCCCTGACCTCCCGAGAACTTGTACGCCCCATGGGATGTCCCGATGGCGCAAGCGAGGGAGTCGCAGCCGCTCTCCTTGACGAACGCCTGTGCCTCTTCCGGATCGGTAAGGCAGGCATTCTTCTCATCGACCTTAATGTCCTCTTCCACGCCGCCGAGCATACCGAGTTCGGCTTCCACGGAGATGCCCTTAACGTGGGCTGCATCCACCACGCGCTTGGTGATTGCTGCATTCTCGTCGAAGGAGTGGTGGGACGCGTCGATCATGACCGATGAATAGAACCCGCTGTCGATACAGTCGTAGCAGGTCTGCTCGTCCCCGTGGTCGAGATGGACCGCGAACAGCGCGTCGGGCCAGATATCGTCCGCAGTGCGAATCATCGCCTCCAGCATGCGCTTTTCCGTATAGGCCCTTGCGCCTTTGGAAATCTGAATGATAAACGGAGCCTTCGACTCCATGTTCCCCGCGAACAGCCCCATCGTCTGCTCCAGGTTATTGATGTTATAAGCGCCTAGCGCATATTTTCCGTAGGCATGTTCGAAAAGCACCCGGGTGGGGACAATCATCGTCGTCTCCTTCTCATCCTGTTTTCATCCGCAATTGAGTCAATTATCGCTGTGTGACCGGAGTCATTATAGCCCGTATCTCTAAGAGTGTGTGCAAAAAGCGCCCCTACACTCAAAGGGTACCCGCAATCTTGGGGGAGTCTTAGCACGTCGCAACGGCAAGTTCCCCCAGGATTGCGGGTTAGGGGCGCTTTTGTACACTTTCTAAGGATATACAAGGTTGGTTCTGCCTGGGAACTACGAAGCGAGCGCTTGCCGAAGGATGCTGAAATCAGACTGTCGCCGTCGGGTACAATATTTGCAGCAGGACATACATATCGGCTGGCGGAGAAACGGATCAGATGAGCGATTTTGAGGTTCGGATGGTGCGGCTTCAGGCCGAATTGAGTATTGACGGTGTGGATGGCATTATTTTGGCCGGAACGGACCACATGCGTTACCTTCTGGGCTGGCAGGAGGGCGGGCACGAGCGATTCGTAGGCTTATTGGTCCCCACGGTTGGCGAGCCGACGCTGCTCGTCCCCGCAATGAACGCTGATCAGGCGCTTTCCACACCCGCCGGGATCACCTCGGTAATCGGATGGGACGACGCGACCGGCTGGGAAGATGCCGCCCTATCGATCGTTTCGGGGTGGGACGCCGCCATGCGTATCTTAGTGGACGATGAGCTTCACAGCGTGCATCTGCTCGCCCTGCAGCGCCTCTTCCCGCACACGCGGTTCGCGCCGGCGGGCCCGTTGATGTGCCGACTTCGTGAAGTAAAGACCGAGGCGGAACTTCAGGCGATGCACCGCGCGGCTGTGATGATTGACGAAGTGTTCGAAGACGTCGCCGAGCAGCTCTACACGGGTATGACCGAGCTGGACGTTTCCGGTCTCGTGCTGGGCGCAATTCGTGTTCGAGGCTCGCGTCCATCGTTTCCGCCGCTCATCTGTTTCGGCCCGAATGCGGCGCTTCCACACCATCACACGGGAGATCGCGTGCTGACTCCTGGCGATGTGGTAATCATTGATATCGGATGCGTTGTCGACGGGTACGCCTCCGACATTACGCGCACCGTATCGTACTGCGAGCCGGCCGACAGGGATGCGCGGCGTATCTACGATTTGGTGTACGCGGCGCACACGGCTGCAAGGCTGCAGGCAAAACCCGGCGTCACGGCCGAATCGGTCGATGCGGCAGCTCGCGAAATCATCCGTGAAGCGGGTTTCGTGGATCGTTTTTTGCATCGAACCGGGCACGGGATTGGCCTCTCCGTACACGAACCGCCAAATATCGTCCAGGGCGGTAAATCGATACTCGCGCCTGGCATGTGTTTTTCCGTCGAGCCGGGCGTTTATCTGTCGGGGCGCTTCGGCGTACGCATTGAGAATATAGTAACTGTCATCGAAAGCGGCGTGCGGTCGCTGAACGCGGAGCCGGATCGCGAGCTTCGCGTAATCCCCGCACGATCCTGATCGGCGCCACAATAAATTGACCGCAATATTACAAGAGGAGAACCTGCAATGTCGGATACAGCGCCGGACGGCGTTACCATTATTATCGGCGACGATGGCCCGCTGGAAGTCAACGGTCCTTTTACGCTTACCACGGAGAGTGGCGAAATCGTCGAGGTTCCTGCGGGCGAGCCGGTCTATCTGTGCCGCTGCGGCGGCTCCACGACCAAGCCATTTTGCGATGGAACCCACAGCGCAATCGGTTTTCAGGGAGCGATTGCGGCGGTTACGCAGGCTGAAAGCAGTTGATTACCGCTCGACGCGTACAATGTGCGCAAAATTGTTTTCCCGTTGTGGTTGCAATACCGGTTCGGATCGTATATAATATGCAGGCTGTTTCGAGTATCCAAGGAGAAACGTAATGAAATCGGGAATCCATCCGGATTATAAGACCGCGACGGTTGTCTGCAACTGCGGTAACACGTTCGAGACGCGCTCGACGCGCGCTGGTATCCGCATCGAGATCTGCTCCGCCTGCCATCCGTTCTTTACCGGCAAGCAGAAGATCGTGGACACGGAAGGCCGCGTTGAGAAATTTATGCAGAAGTACAAGGGATTTCAAAAGAAAGCCTGACGCCACATCGGCTTATCGGTGTAGTGCGTACACTCCGGCGCGTTCTCACTGTCCTCCGGCCCAGCCCGGAGATGTCAGGGAGAACGCGCCGATATTTTTACGCATTCGCCCCCTATGCCCCAAACCTTGGAGAACCTGTCCGCATCATGGCGCCACTGCAATCCCCCAGGATTGCGGGTACCCTTCGGGTGTGGGGGCGAATGCTCAGTCCGACTGCCGATTGCCTACTGCTACTTGAGGAGACACCCATCGATGACTACGCAAAATGGCGCTAAACGCGAAGTGGAGACCACGGGCGCCGTGCTTCAGTACGGGGGGCAGGCGGTCATCGAGGGCGTCATGATGCGGAGCCCGCGCTATTTCGCCGTCGCCTGCCGAAAGCCTAACGGCGAGATCGTCGTGCAGCGGGAGGATGTGGATAAGTCGATACTCGGCAGGCTGAAGTGGCTGAACGTGCCGTTTCTGCGGGGAACTCTGGCGTTGATCGATGCCATGGCCCTGGGCTCGCGCGCGCTTGCATTTGCGTCGCACGTCCAGTTGGAAGCGGAGCAAGCGGCGAAGCAGGGCGTCAGCACCGACTCCGTCGATCCGAAGCCGCCTTCAGCAGCGCGGGAGGCATCCGAGAAGGTGACTGCCATCGCGGCATCCGCTGTGAATGGGCCCGTGGTCGCGCCGGGCGCGGGCGGAGCACAGGGCAAGATTAACGAGATTCAGGTCGGAGGCAGCCTCCTCTTCGGCCTGGCCTTCGGGCTGATCTTATTTGTGTTCGTTCCTACATGGATCACCGGGGCGGTCAATCACTTCGTGCCCGCGATATCGCAAGGATCTCATCCCGGTCGCTGGCTGAATGTGGCGGATGGAGTGATCAAGATGGTGATCTTCTTCGGATACATCAGTCTGATTTCGTTTATGCCGCAAATCCGCCGTGTATTTATGTACCACGGCGCGGAGCATAAGGCTATCAACACCCTCGAAGCGGGCCTTCCACTGACTCGCGAAAACGCGCTCTCAGCGTCGCGAATTCATCCACGCTGCGGCACAAGCTTCATATTCATAGTGCTGGTGATCAACCTGATCGTATTCGCGTTTCTTCCCCGGCCGGATAACGTCCTCATGCGCTTCCTGCTGCACGTCGCGGTCAT
>JAYTEU010000850.1:0-2874 GCA_043734985.1 Chthonomonadaceae bacterium | reverse complement strand
GGCCCTTGCTGCTCTCCTCGCCGAGGCGTTACCCGAGATCGACCAGCGACGCCGCCAGAGCCAAGCGGACAAACCTCACCGTAAACGCGTGGTCGGCGGTGGGCGTCCCGAAAGCCTTCGGGACTCAAACCTTATCAGGAAGTGTTGTTGACGCTGAACTATCTGCGGCACAATGTCGCTTTCTGCGTCGTCGGCCGCCTCTTCGACGTCAGCGCCGATGTCGCCAAAGACCGAGGTCATCACCGATATGCAGGGAGAGATCCTCGCCATCGATGCCAGTCATCGTGGACCCAAGTCGGACGAGAAACGCCATGTGCAGAGCGAAGTCGGCAAACGCTTTCCCCACGCGCAGGTGAACGGCAACCTGGCTTATAAAGGTTTACCTCACTCTCAGGTTCCGCACAAGAAACCTCTACCCGCACGCGGGTACCCGGCTGACCTGCGGCGTCTTCGACGCGCTCCACGTGTAACCTCCACCCGCACGCGGGTATCCGGGCGAATTGACCGCCGAGCAGAAAGCAGAGAACCGCGCGTTCTCCTCAGTGCGGGTTCGTGTGGAGCATAGTATTCGCCGTATCAAAGCGTTTCGGATCGTGCGGGATGAGTACCTACTTGCGACGAGTTTGTATGCTCGTACTTATGGTTGTGTCGTGTACTTGGTTCCCCGAAAGGGTCCGGGCTCTCTCGGACAGTTAGCGCGTCTTACCACTGCGCCATTGCCCGTTTCCTTGTGAAAAACCGTGCGTTTACGCGGGCATGTCCAGGGGTGAAGTCCGTCTGATTCACCTTCGCAACCGCATGGCTCAAAACGGCCAAAAGCTATTCGTCGGATCATCCATTGAGATATACCCTCCCTTTCGCTTGGTATCGAGGAGCATATCACGCCGCGTCGTTAGGAACCTAACCAGTCTGAAACGTTCGACACCTGCGTCTCAGCGTCTTTGCGCGAGATATTCCCCGTTCTTCGTGTTTCTTGGTGTCTTCGTGCCTTCGTGTGAACTCTCCTCCTCTTTGCGCCCCTTCGCGCCTTTGCGCGAGGCGACTCCCTTACGCCGGCCGAACACCCGCTGCCCGCTACCAATCCGTGGCGTTATTCGCAAAGTCATGCTCGCTATTCATGCTGTGTCAAGAGCGGCGCGGGAGTCGGGTATACTGTGGGAGTCATATTAAGGAGACACAAGAGTTACTAATGAGTGAAACAGATATCAAAAAACCGGAAAAGAAGAAAGCTGCCCCCAAAACCAAAAAAGCGGCCGTAGCGGCCACCGAGGCGGCCGAGCCCATTGCAGCGAGCTTGGAAACCGTTTTAGCTACCCCCGAGGCGACGACAGCCGTACCGCAGGTGACCGAGAAGGTCAAGACGGAGAAGCCCGCCAAAGCCGACGCGCACCCGGAAGCCGCTAAGACCGCGATCAAGCCCGCAAAGGTAAAGCTGACGGCGGATTCCGCCAAAGCTCCTGCCGCGCATGCCGTGCCGGCAAAGGCAGAATCGGCGCCGACGAAGGCAGAATCCGCCCCCGCAAAGGCGCCCGCGTCCACGAAGGTAGAGGCTCCGCAGGCTAAGGCAGAACCCAACCCCGCAAAGACGCAAACGCCCGCGCTTGCCAAGGCGGAACCCGCGCCCGTGAACGCCGAAGCGCCCGCCGCCGTTTCCGCCGATGCCGAGGAAGTTCCGATCGCCGCGCCGGGATTCCGCGCGCTCGGCCTTGGCGAACACGCCATGCGCGCCATCATCGAAGCCGGATTTGAAGCGCCGACCCCCATCCAGGAGCAGGCGATTCCGTTCCTCTTGCAGGGGCTCGACCTCATCGGGCAGGCGCAGACCGGAACCGGCAAGACCGCTGCATTCGCGCTTCCCCTTGCGGAGCGCCTGGACCCGACTCAGTCGCACACACAGGCGATCGTCCTGCTGCCGACGCGCGAGCTCTGCATCCAGGTCGCCCAGGAGACGCACAACCTCACCAAATATTGCCGACTCCGCGTGCTGCCAATCTACGGCGGCCAGCCGATCGACCGCCAGCTTCGCGCCCTCAGCATGGGAGCGCATGTGGTAGTCGGTACGCCCGGCCGCGTCCTCGACCACCTGCGGCGCGGCACGCTCAACCTATCGCGCATCCGTATCGTGATCCTCGACGAGGCGGACGAGATGCTGAACATGGGCTTCCTTGAGGACGTCGAGGAGATCCTGAAATCGGCCTCCGACACCCGCCAGACCGCGCTCTTCTCGGCCACCATGCCGCCGCGTATCGCCGCGCTTGCCAGGGACTACCTGAAGGATCCCCAGCGCGTCTCCATCGAGAGCAAGCGGCGTACGGTCGCCCAAGTTTCGCAGTCCTACTACGAAGTGCTGCCGTCGCAAAAAGTCGAGGCGCTCGCCCGCATCCTGGACCATGAGACGCCGGGCAGCACCATCATCTTCTGCCGTACGCGGCGCGAGGTCGATGAGCTAGGCGAGTCGCTCCAGATGCGGGGCTACCAGGCCGAGACGCTCCACGGCGAGATGAACCAGGCCGCGCGAGACCGCGTCATGGCGCGCTTCCGGGGGGGACAGGCCGACCTGCTGATCGCGACCGACGTCGCAGCGCGCGGGCTGGACATCGACCAGGTGACGCATGTCGTCAACTACGATATTCCGTGGGACGTCGAATCGTACATCCATAGGATCGGGCGAACGGGCCGCGCGGGGCGAAGCGGGGAAGCCATTACCCTGGTCAGCCCGCGCGAGCGCTATCAGCTTCGCCAGATCGAGCGGATGATCAACGCTCCGATCCGACCGGCGCGCGTGCCCAGCACCGCCGACATCGCCTCCCGCCGACGAGAGATGTTCAAGGCCCGCATCCTGGAGACGCTGGCGGGCGGCGCCTATGACAACCA
>JAYTEU010000849.1:0-6030 GCA_043734985.1 Chthonomonadaceae bacterium | reverse complement strand
CCGCGGACGACGTCGTGTTCACGTTCGACCTGATCTACGACCCTAACATTCCAGCAACCCAACGCGAAACGCTAACGTTCGCCGGAAAGCACCTCTCCGTCCGGGCCATCGATCCCGAAACCGTCGAGATAACTTCGCCCGTGCGGATCGGCCCATTCCTGCCCGCCATCGCCGCCGCGCCCATTCTGCCCAAGCACAAGCTGGAGGCGATCTGGAAAGCCGGTAAATTCAAAACGGCCTGGGCGCTGGACACGCCGCCGGCGGAAATGGTCGGCTCCGGCCCTTTCACGATCGCCAAATACACGCCCGGCCAGAGCCTGATCTTCAAGCGCAACCCCTACTATTGGAGAAAGACGCCGGACGGCAAGCCGATGCCCGCGCTGGAGGGCGGCGTCACCCAGATCGTGCCGGACCGCAATACCCTCGTGCTTCGCTTCCAGTCGAAGGAGACCGATTACGCCTGGCTGCGGCCCGAAGACTGGACTCCCCTCCAGGGCGGCCAATCCTCCGGCGGCTATAAGACGTACGACAGCGGACCAAGCTGGAGCTTCACCTACCTGTCGTTCAACGTCAATCCGGCGAACAAAAAGATCCCGGAGTATAAGCGCGACTGGTTCCGCAGGAAAGAGTTTCGCCAGGCCATGACCTACGCACTGGACCGGGACAATATGGCGGCAACCGTCCTGCGTGGCATGGGCAGCTCCCTCGTATCCCCCGTGGCTATCGCGGACAAAGTGTACTACAATAAGAAACTGCGCCCCATCCCGTACGATCCGGCGAAGGCTGCCGCACTGCTCGCCGGAATGGGCCTCTCTAAGAAAAACGCCGACGGCGTACTCGAAGATGCGGCAGGCCACCCGGTGGAGTTCACGCTGCTCACGAACAACAACAACAATATCCGACTGGCGCTCTGCACCGCCATCCAGGAGAACCTTCGCAAGATCGGCGTCAAGGTCACGATCGTGCCGATGGAGTTCAATTCGCTGGTCGAAAAGCTGCGCGCGACCTACGATTGGGAGGCCGACGTACTGGGCTTCACCTCTGGAGCCGAGCCCTATACAGCCCGCAACATCTGGATGAGCTCCGGCATCCTCCACATCTGGTACCCGCTCCAGAAGCAGCCCGCGACGCCCTGGGAGGCCGAGATCGACAAACTCTTCGACGCCGCCGCTTCAGAGCCGGACGTCAAGAAGCGAAAGCTCCTTTACGACCGCTGGCAGGAGATTCTGGTAGAACAGCAGCCCATGACCCTGCTCGTCACCGAGAACGCGCTGGCCGCCGTGCGAAACCGCCTCGCCAACGTTCGGCCCAACCCGCTGCCCGGCCCGACGCTTCCCCTACTGCGCTGGAACTGCTACGAGTTCACCGAGCAATGAACCACCAACAAAACCACGGATTTATAGGTGCCACACCTGTATTTCTCCCCCTCTCCCCACCCGCGCCCAGAGGGCACCCGGGGTGCCCGGCGAAGCGAGGGAATTCAGGGAGAGCGGGTACCCCGGGTGCCCTCTGGGCGCGGGTGTGGGCGGTGAGGGGGCAAGGGCATGATTAGATTTATCCTGAAGCGCCTGCTCGCGATGATACCGCTGCTGATCGGCATCTCGTTTCTCTGCTTCTCGGTCCTCCAGCTCTCGCCGGGAGACTACGTGCAGTCGCTGACCAGCGGCGACCAGTTCTCCGAGGAGCTTCGCCGCCAGATCACGCACGAGTTCGGCCTGGACAAGCCCTGGCCGGTACAGTATCTGCTCTGGCTCGGCAACGCGCTGCGGCTCAATTTCGGCACCTCGCTGGCAACGCGGCAGCCGGTCGCGGGCATGCTCTGGGAGCGGATGGGCAACACCCTCATCCTTTCCGCATGTTCGCTTGTGCTGGCCTGGGGGCTGGCCATCCCGCTGGGCATCCTGTCGGCGGTGAAACGAAACACCTGGATCGATCGGCTTAGTTCCCTCTTTGCGTTTACCGGGATCTCGGTTCCGGGCTTCTTCCTCGCGCTTCTGGCGATGCTCTTCGCACAGCGGTCCGGTCTCTTCCCCGTCGGGGGAATGCACGCCGCGGACGCCGACCTTATGAGTCCGCCGGCGCAGTTTTTGGACCTGCTTCGCCACCTAGTCCTGCCCACGCTCGTGCTCGGCGTCGGCGGCTGCGCGGGCATTATGCGGCAGATGCGCGGAAGCCTCCTGGACACCCTGCGCGAAAACTACATCACTGCGGCGCGGGCGCGCGGACTGGCAGAGCGAAGCGTGGTGCTGAAGCACGCGGTCCGCAACGCGATCAACCCGCTGATCACGATCTTCGGGTTCAGCCTGGCCGGGCTACTCTCCGGCGCCGCCCTCGTGGAGAACGTTATGGCCTGGCCGGGCCTGGGCCAATTGATCCTCGATTCCGTACAGAAAAAGGATATCTATATGGTAATGGGGAGCTTTACACTGGGAGCGACCATGCTGATGCTCGGCAATCTCTTCAGCGATGTGCTGCTCGCCATCACCGACCCGCGCATCCGGCTGGGGAAATAGGAGATGCCATGACCGCGCTAAGCACGGCATCCCCCGAGGAGCTGCCGGACCAAGAGGAGGTTCCCTCGGAGACGCCGTGGCAAATGACCTGGCGGCAGCTCCAGAAGAATCGGTTCGCGATGGCCGGCGGCGTCATCCTGATCCTGCTCTATTCTATGGCGATCCTGGCCAATTTCCTCTCGCCCTATCCGATCACCGAAATCACGGAACGCGTCTATCAGCCGCCGTCGCCCATTGTTTTTCACGACGCGAAGGGCAGCTTCTCGATCGTGCCGCACACTGAGCGCATGGATCTGAACATCTCCACGCAGACCTATCGCGTCGTTCCGGAGACCGCTGCCGCCCTCCACTTTTTCGTTCACGGCGAGGCGTACCGGCTCCTAGGAATACTCCCGCTTGATATTCACGTTGTCGGAACCCGCGGCGACACGCCTTACCATCCACTCGGTACGGACAGCGATGGGCGCGATGTCTTCAGCCGCCTCATGGTCGGCTCGCAGATTTCGCTCTCG
Source organism: Chthonomonadaceae bacterium (assembly GCA_043734985.1). GTDB lineage: Bacteria > Armatimonadota > Chthonomonadetes > Chthonomonadales > Chthonomonadaceae > DATGJU01. The sequence goes on along the minus strand of JAYTEU010000849.1, from coordinate 3,005 downwards.
ATCGGCATAGTTGCAATCAGCATCACCTTCTCCATCGGCCTGATGGTGGGCGGCATAGCGGGCTACTACGGCGGCGCGGTCGATAACGTGCTTATGCGCGTATGCGAAATGATCATGTCGATACCTCAGTTCTACCTGCTGATCGCTCTGGCGGGCCTTCTGCCGCCGAAACTCGATCCGCGCCTGACGTTTCTGCTGATCATCGTCATTCTCAGTTTCGTCGGATGGGCCGGGCTGGCGCGTGTTATTCGCGGTATTTCGCTGGCGACGCGAGAGCTGGAGTACGTTCAGGCGGCAAGGGCGCTCGGCGTTTCCGACCTGAAGATCATACGGCGGCACATTCTGCCAAGCGCGTTCACCTATGCCACCGTCGCGGCCACGCTCTCTATCCCGGGCTATATACTGGCCGAGGCCGGCCTCAGTTATTTGGGACTGGGCATAAAGATTCCGATGCCGAGCTGGGGCAACATGCTGACCTCGGCGCAGAACCTGGAGGTGATCACCTCCAAATTCTGGATACTTTCGCCTGTCTTCATGATCTTCATCACCGTCCTGGCGTTCAACTTTCTCGGCGACGGCCTGCGGGACGCGCTCGATCCCAAGCTTCGGAGGTAGTGTTGACGGAACCCTCTCCTAACGGTCCGACGGGCCGCAAGTCATCCGAGCCGGTGTTACAGGTACACGATCTTCGGACCCATTTTTTCACCGATATGGGAGTGGTGCCCGCCGTCGATGGGATCGACCTGGAGATACATCAGGGCCAGGCGCTGGGGCTGGTCGGCGAGTCGGGCTGTGGCAAGAGCGTCACGGGGCTCTCGATCATGCGGCTCGTCGCCTCTCCGGGCCGGATCGTCTCCGGCGAAATCCTGCTTCGCGGCGAGAACCTGCTCTCCCTCTCCGAGAAACAGATGCGCGACCGGCGCGGCGGTGACCTGGGGATGATCTTCCAGGAGCCGATGACCAGCCTGGACCCGCTCTACCCGGTAAGCGATCCTCTCATTGAAGCGCTTCAGGCACACCGCAATATGCTGAAGTCGGAGGCGCTCAAGGAGGCGATCCGCCTGCTCGGCGCGGTCGGCATCCCTAATCCGGAGCAGCGCGTCCGCAGCTATCCGCACGAGCTGTCCGGCGGCATGCGCCAGCGCGTGATGATCGCCGTGGCGCTCTCCTGCAAGCCCGCCGTCCTGATCGCCGACGAGCCGACTACCGCCCTCGACGTCACCGTCCAGGCCCAGATCCTGGCGCTGCTCCGCGAGCTTCAGCGCGATACCGGCACGGCCCTGCTGCTGATCACCCATAACCTCGGCCTGGTCGCGGAGAACTGCGATACCGTCGCGGTCATGTACGCGGGCAAGGTGGTGGAGCGCGCTCCGAAACGGGCGCTGTTCCGCGATCCCCGCCACCCCTATACGCAGGGTCTTCTTCGCGCCGTACCGCGCCTGGACCATCCGCCCAAACAGCCGCTGGCCACGATACCGGGCATGGTTCCCAACCCCCTGCGCCTGCCGAGCGGCTGCCGTTTTCGGGCGCGCTGCCCCTGGGCGATCCGGAAGTGCGCCGACGAAGAGCCGCCCTTGATGGACCTCGGCGACGACCATACCTCCGCGTGCTGGGTTCAGCCGGACTTCAAGGCCGCGCCGCCCAAAACCGCAGCGGCCGGAGGCGCGGCATGATGGACGATCTTATCCGTGTCGAGAATCTGGTGAAGCACTTCTCGTCGGGCGGCGGTTTCCTGGGCGGGCCGTCGAGCGTGGTGAAAGCCGTCGATGGCATCAGCTTCACCGTGCATAAGGGCGAAACTTTGGGCTTGGTGGGCGAGAGCGGGTCCGGAAAGTCAACCACGGGGCGACTGCTGCTGCGCCTTATCGAGCCGACGAGCGGCAAGGCGTATTTCGGCGGCCAGGAGATCTTCGGCCTTGGGCGCGCCGCGATGCAGCCGCTGCGCCGCCGCATGCAGATCGTCTTCCAGGACCCGTACGGTTCGCTCAACCCGCGGATGTCGGTCAGCAACATCCTTCGGGAGGGATTGGAACCGCGCGGCCTCTCGAAAGCGGAGCAGGAGAGCGAGATCACCCGCCTCCTGGAAGTCGTGGGCCTGCGCAACTCGCATCGCAACCGCTACCCGCACGAGTTCTCCGGCGGCCAGCGGCAGCGCATCGGGATCGCGCGGGCGCTGGCGGTCAATCCGGAGTTTCTCATCGCCGACGAGCCGGTCTCCGCGCTGGACGTCTCCATTCAGGCCCAGGTGCTCAACCTGCTGCTGGACCTCCAGCAGAAGCTCGGCCTGACGATGCTGTTTATCGCGCACGACCTCGCCGTGGTGCGCCACATGAGCGACAGAATCGCCGTTATGTACCTCGGTAAGATCGTGGAGCTTGCCGAGAGCGAGAGCATCTACGTCGATCCGCGCCATCCTTACACCCGCACGCTGCTTGCCGCGATCCCTATCGCGGACCCGGACGCAAAGCCCGCCGAGCCGCCCGCCGAAGCCGGCGCCCAGTCGGCAGCGCTCGGAGGCTGCGTCTTCCGCCCGCGCTGCCCCTTCGCGCAGGACAAGTGCGCCGAGGAGCCGCCGCTCCGCGAGATCAAGCCCGGCCAGTTCTCCGCCTGCCACTTCGCCGAAACCCTGCCGGAGCACACCGGAGCGCGCGGGGCTGTTTGAACTTTGATTTGAATGATTTTGGGATGGACTATGATTACCGATACATTATTGCAACTTGTAAAGAAGAAGCGAAGCCACGTTTCCCGATCTCACCATGCCCGTTGCCGATATTTTCAACCCCTTATCGAAGCTGAACCAGGAGACACCTTTGAATTCCGCCGAGACCGTTTTTCCGTTTCCCCGGGCCACGCCGGAGAGCCAGGGCGTCCGCTCGGCCGCCATACTTGGTTTCCTCGATGCGGTAGCGGCGGGTGGGTTTGAGCTGCACAGCTTTATGCTGGCGCGGCATGGGCATATCGTGGCGGAGGAGTGGTGGGAGCCGTACCGGGCGGAGCTGCCGCAT
>JAYTEU010000848.1:0-2921 GCA_043734985.1 Chthonomonadaceae bacterium | reverse complement strand
GACTCTCGACGTCGTCGGACTCGGCCCCGCGCCCGCCGCGCCGGTCCTGGTGACGGAAGCAGCCCAATTCAGCGCTCGCGAACAGTTGGCAGGACTGCCCGCGCCCGCATCACAGCACACTGAGGCCGTCGCGGCCCTACGGCGCGCCCTGACTGGAGGCGCGCCCGCAGATGCAGACGGCGGCGGCATTTCCCACGCGGCGGGAAGGGCGCTCCAGAGCCTGGCGCGCCTGCTGAAACAACGGCCCCCTTCCGAAACGGGGCAGCTCGGCGCAAAGTCGGACGGGCGAGCGCTGGGAGTCGCGCCCGCCCTGCCGACCCCGACGGGCGCAAGCCTGCGCGATCGCTTAGCGGATCGCCTAAACGATATCGCGGCAAGAATGCTCCTCGCCTCCGGGATGGCCGGCATGATGGGCCGTAAACAGGCCGAGTACATGCATCGAATGATGCGGATGTTCGAGGAAGGTATGCTGGACGACGCCCTCAAGCACGCCATCGGCCTATCGGAAATCGAGAGAATCGACAATCGGCCCCCGTCGCTCCGCACCCCGTCGCCTCGTGCCGATCTCACCATCTCAGCCGTGAAAGTGCCGGCGCGCTCTTCGCTGAACACGGATGGCGAGCTATTCGCGCAGCTACGGGAAATGTACCGAAAAGCCTTCGACAAACTCGTCGCTGAAGGCAGGATCGATGAGGCGGCATTCGTACTTGCCGAACTCCTGAACGCTAACGAAGAGGCTGTTGCATTTCTGGAGAAGCACGGGCGAGTCAAGCTCGCGGCTGAGATGGCGGAGGGGCGAAACTTGCCTCCGGGTCTAGTAGTTCGGCTGTGGTTCCTGGCCGGCGACCGGGAGCGAGCCGCCAAACTGGCCTGGAAATCCGGCGCCTTCGCGGATGCCGTCGACCGTATGCAGCGAGTAGACCCCGAACGCGCCCGCGAGATGCGTCTCTTTTGGGCTGCGGAACTGGCCACCGCGGGAGCGTATGCCTCGGCGGTCTCCGCGCTGTGGCCCGATCGGGAGTTACGCGAACATTCTCGGCAGTGGATCGATCTGGCGCTGGAAGTCGGCGGAGCGGTCGGCGGCAGGATGCTGGCATATAAGCTGGCGCTCGGCGGCGCGGAAGATGAGATCGCGCGACAAGTGGCTGCAGCGCTGTTATCAGACGAGATCCGTGAGACAGCCCAGTACCGCCAGGCGTTTCTAAGCGAACTGGTGAGCCTGGAAGTGATCGCGAAAGCACGCCCACTCTATCGACTGGCGGCGCGAACCGCACTGAGGGATGCCGGCGCGGGCAACTACACGCTCGCAAAACCCCATTTCGATCGCATTGTCAAATTGTCGGAGGATGGAGCCTTAAGAACCGATCTGCCGGCCCTGCCGGCTCACGGGCGGATCGATCTAAGCAATCTCCAGGAACCCCTCGCGCTCACAATAGCGGGCCACGATCAGGGCGCCGTGCCGATATTTGATGCCGTACTGATGCCGGGAGGGCGCACGCTGCTGGCCCTGGGCGAAGCGGGAGTGAGATTGATCGCAAACGATGGCAGGACAATCGTACAATGGGACCACCCTGCGAACCGGCTTGTCGTTTCGGATGAGGGCGATCGTGTAATCGCCCTTGTTAAGCGCGGGGAAACGTGGCGGATGACGCGAATCGACCTCGTTTCCAGGCGCGCCGTCCCGTGGCGGGATGCCGCATTTCAGGCATTCGCAGCGGATTTCGACGGCGCGCTCTGGTTTGTGGCAACAGACTCAGCGCTGATTGCGCTTGACGCTTCCGCCGAAAGCCTGGACGCGCTATGGCGTGAACCGAAGCTGGAAGGCCGCGTCTTTTCGATTTGCCGGTCGAAAGCGCACTTCTCGATCCTCATGCTCCTGACGTCTCAGAAAGACGAATGGGGTCGTAAGACCGAACCAAGCGTCTCGCTTGAACGCCGAACCTACTCGCTCCCGTCCATAGTCCTTAGAGACCGCAACGAGCTTGCGACACCTGCTCCATCCGCCGGCGTCACCGGTTTCGCCATGACTATTGCTCCCGAAGGCCAGTCCGTGTTCGTCTCGGTTAGCGCCGTGATTCCGCCGCCTTACGGCGTGATCGGCTCTGGTGAAGAAGCCCACTGCCTCCTGACCGCCACCGATCCCAGGAAGGGTACACTGTTTGAGGAACTTGCCCCGGCTGGTTCAGAGACGATGCCGGCCGCACTGTCAGAATCCTGGGCAGTGCTTTCTGCACGGTCACACCAGGGAATAAACTGTCGGGTACTCGATCGCAAGGATTGGCGCGTTCGAGCACGGTTTTCACTCGAACGCGCAACTAAGATTTCAACACGGATATTAGGCCCTCGAGCAACATTCGCCGACGACCTTGGCCGGCTTATCGCGCTTGACCTGGACAGCGGCGAAATTCTCCGCAATCTACGAGTGCGGTAACCAATGATTATTCAAATTGAGAAAGTGAGAGAAGGCATGCGATTGGCTGGGAAGACGGCGTTGATTACAGGCGCTGGAGCGGGGATCGGGCGCGCGACTGCCCTGATGTTCGCACGGGAAGGCGCTTCCGTCGCTGTTGTGGATTTGAATGGTAGTACCGCGAAAGAGACCGTCGAGCTCATCCGCGCTGATGGCGGCAAAGCCATTGACATCGCTGCCGATGTCTCGAATCCGGACGACGTTGAGCGGATGTTTCAGGAGACGATCTTGGCGTTCGGCAAGCTCAACGTGCTGTTCAACAACGCTGGAATTGTTAAGCAGGGCCGAGTAGAGGATTCGAGCGTCGAGGACTGGGATGCGCAGATAGGAACCACGCTTACCAGCGTTTTTTTGGGCTGCAAGTATGGCATTCCGCTTCTGCGAGCGCAGGGCGGCGGCGTGATTATCAACATGGCGTCCATAGCCGGAGTGATCGGTATCGTGAACCGCG
>JAYTEU010000847.1:0-3993 GCA_043734985.1 Chthonomonadaceae bacterium | reverse complement strand
CAACCGCGCCTACCCTGGGAAACCACGCGTCGTTTAGCTCTGTGCCCTGCTCACCCACACACCCTCCCTTGTATCTCAACCTCGACTCTGGTACAATCTAGCGGATGGAACCTGAACCAATCCCGGTTACGTTTTTGCCGGGCGAGTTTACCGTGGCCGCTCGCGTAGGCGATACATTGTTAGACGCCGCAATCGACAACGGGATTGACCTGCCGCACGAGTGCGGAGGCAACTGCGCCTGTACCACGTGCCATGTCTGCGTCGAAAGCGGCGCGGAGCATCTCTCCGCAATGGAGCCGGTCGAGTGCGATCGCCTCTCCACGGCAGACAATCTAGCCCCGAATTCGCGCCTGGCATGCCAGGCGCTGTTAGTTGGCGGTCCCGTTCGGATATCGCCGCAGGAGACCTGGTAACCGACGATGAGCCTTGTTGTACTTCAAAACCTTACGAAATCGTTCGGCTCGGACGTCCTGTTCCGGCAGGCGAACCTACGACTGGAGTGGCGGGCAAAGCTGGGGCTGGTCGGCCGCAACGGCGCGGGGAAGACTACGCTGCTGCGGCTGCTTACCGGTCAGCAGGAGCCGGACTCCGGTGCGATCCAGTATATGAAGGGCGTGCGCGCGGGCTACCTGAAACAGGAAGACGCAGTGGACCCCTCGCGGACCGTGCTTCAGGAGGCCGAGGCCGCGTTCGCGCATGTGACGGCGATGGAGCAGCGCCTGCGCGAAGTGGAGCACGAGATGGCCGCCGCGACGGAGGACGCGGAGCTTCAGCGCGTGATGGAGGAGTACTCCATCCTGCATGACCGTTTTGATGCCATGGGCGGCTACGATAACCTTCGCGATATTCCCGGCGTGTTGAAGCGCCTTGGTTTCGGCGTGGACGATATTCAAAAACCATGCGGCAAGCTTTCCGGCGGCGAAAAGACGCGGCTGGGAATGGCAAGACTGCTTCTCTCGGGTCCGGACATCCTCTACATGGACGAACCGACCAACCACCTGGATATTGAGGCGACGGAGTGGCTGGAGGGATTTCTAAAGGACTTTGGCGGCGCGGTCGTGCTGGTTTCGCACGACCGCTATTTTCTGGATCGCGTCGTAACTAGCGTCGCGGAGATCGAGAACCAGAAACTGACACTCTATAACGGCAACTTCTCCGCCTTCTGGTTGCAGAAAGAGGCGAACCGGAAGCGCCAGGAGGAGATGTACGGCCGGGAGCAGCGCGAGATTGCGCGCAACGTCGCCTTCTTCGAAAAGTGGAAGAATACGCCCTCCAAGAAGAACCAGGCCGTGATGCGGATGCGCTGGGCGGAGCGGATAAAGCAGCATGGCCTGACCGGGCATCCGGAGGCCGCCGCTACGGAAAAGGTCGCTTCGCGGGGCAAATCCGTGCGGCTAGGGGTCAAGCCGACGCAGTTGAGCGGCAACGAGACGGTGATCCTGGACAGCATCACCAAGCGGTACGGAAGCCGGACGCTCTTCGAGAATCTCACCGCGCTGATCCGGCGCGGCGAGCGTGTCGGGATCGTGGGACCGAACGGGGCCGGTAAGTCCACGCTGATCAAGATATTACTTGGGCGCGAGACTCCGACCGAGGGCATGGCCCGATTGGGCGCCAGCGTGACCGTCGGCTATTTCGCTCAGGATACCAGTGACCTGGACCTCGATGCCACGGTCCTGGACAATATGCTCGACGTCGCGGAGATGAAGCCCGAACAGGCGCGCACACACCTGGGCAAGTTCCTCTTCTCCGGCGACGATGCGTTTCGGCAGACACGGCTGCTCTCGGGCGGCGAGAAGAACAAGCTGGTGCTGGCGCAGCTTACCTACCTGTGTCCGAACCTGCTGATACTGGACGAGCCGACCAACCACCTGGATCTGGATTCACGCCAGGCGCTGGGCGAGATGCTAATTCAGTACGAGGGAACGCTTCTGCTCGTATCGCACGACCGGTATCTTCTCAACCAGGTCACGACACATACTCTGGAGATTTCCGGCGGGCGCGCAACGCTTTTCGAAGGCTCCTACGACAAGTTCCGCGCGTGGAAAGAAAAGCTCCCGGCGAAAAGCATGGAGGTCAATGTCATTAGGCCGTCCGGCGGCTCCAACGGCAGCGATCCGCAACTGGAGGCGCTGCTCGCCCAGAAGCCCGACGCGGCGATGGCGCCGCCGACGGGTCTGAACTTCCACCAGATGTCCAAGGAGCGACAGCGCGCGCGCAACCAGGTCACGGCGGCGGAGCGCAAAGTGGAAACACTTGAGGCGCGCCTGAAAGCAATCGAGGCGGCGCTCTCCAGCCCCACGCCCTCCGACAATATCATGGCGCTGTCGCAGGAGCACGGCGGAGTTCAAGGCGCGCTTGCCGAGGCGATCGCGGATTGGGAGCATGCGCATGAGTACGTGGATTCGCTGGGCTAGCATCGGTAGGGCCGGCCTTGTGCCTGCCCGCCACGAACTCGAAAACCTGGCGCGCGGTGTGCGCGAAAAATCTTTTGATATTCGCGGAACAACCTCGCAAATCCGTACGTCTTTATGGGCGTAGTTCACGCAGTTGGAAACAAAAAAACTGAAGACTGTTCACCGAAAAGGCCAAGGTGTCGTTTCGGGAATGAGACCAGGAGCGTCTATCATCATGCACAGCATGGGCATGAGGGTGACGCTCTTTTAACATATTTGAAGCGTTATAGAGGAGTCATTTGAAAATTGCATAGTCGGCGCCGGGTACAGAACGTACCCGCACCCAAGGGGTACCCGAAAAAGCAAGTGCGCTACGGACACGCGACTATACAAAGTCAATCTGATTTGTCTATTAGAACATACTGCTCGAAAGCTGTATATCGGCACAATTGAATACAGGAAAGTAAACCCGCATCCAAAGCAGAATAGGGCGTCGTTCAAGTTAGACCGGTTTTGGTCAGACAACTGAATAGCGTACAAAACAGAATATCGCACAAGCTAATAGAGACTACAACAAAATACCGTTCCGTAAACACGGTTTGAAAACAATTTTGTAAGTCTTCGGCGAAAGCCGTTTGACATAGAGGAGATGCTTCAATGGGCTTGCTAGCATGGATCGTTGTCGGCGTTATCGCCGGTTTTCTCGCGAAGATCGTTATGCCGGGCGCGAAGGATGAGCCCTCCGGTTTCCTGGGCACCATGCTTCTCGGAATTGTCGGCGCGGTCGTCGGCGGGTGGGTCTGGAACCTGTTTCTGAATCGCCCCGGCGCAACCGGCGTGGACATCGGCAGCATTATCGTGGCCCTGGTAGGCTCGTGTATCGTGATCGGCCTGATGCGGCTCTTCGACAGCCGCCGCACGATCTCCAGCTAACCGGCAACGGATGTCAATCAATAGTTACAGGGGGGTCGCACCGTGCGAACCCCCCTGTAACTATGCCTGCCTAAACTTAAAAAGAATTCTATATTTATTTACATCTTCCCGAGCTCGGCCTTCAAGTACTCCAGCATTGCCATATCCGTTGGGCAGACGCCGTTCAGGATGGCAGTATATACGGTAACGAAATCCGCGATGTAGATCAATGAGAACATGCGTGCCAGGAATGAAACACCATCGGCCCATACCTCGTGTATCTGGGTTCCTTTCCCAACCAATTCCTTGGTGATCTGGATGCGGCGGGCGATACGTGGGAGATTCTTCAACTCCAAAGGGTCTCGCAGGAAGATCACCGCCCAGTTCTGTGCCTGCTTCTGCGCCGTCACCCAGGCGAGCGCCTCTACATGGTTCTGTTCCGGCAGCACATTGGCGAAGGCCGCCTGCTTCGCGTTTTCGTTGAACTGGCCCTTCCAGCGCATTGCGACCGCGCCACGGACGCCCTGCGACCCGTAGATGATCGGCAGCTTACCGTGGAGCGCAATGGCGAGCTGTTTTGCGGCGTTCTGTTCGGTAGGTAGTGAAGGGCCGAAACGACGTGCCATCGTCTCGATCAGCGCGATAGTCTCGTCGATCTCGCTCTCCAGGCTGCGGTCGAGCAGGC
>JAYTEU010000846.1:0-6222 GCA_043734985.1 Chthonomonadaceae bacterium | reverse complement strand
ATTATGGGCCTGATTGCGGTTGGTCCTCGTCGCGTATTCCGAAGTGGCTGGTTCTGGACAGGAAGTCTGCTGGCGTTTCTCGTGGTATTGCCCAACATTCTTTGGCAAGCGCACCACGGCTGGGCGACGTTTGAGTTCCTCCACAATATGAACCGCAACGTTATCAGCAAGATTAGCCGCCCGATGTTTCTCGTCTGGCAGGTTCTCTTTCTTAACCCGTGCGGACTGCCGCTCTGGCTAGCGGGCCTCTATTTCTACGTGGGCACCTCGGAAGGCAAGCCCTATAGGGTCTTTGCATTCATATTCCTGGCAATTTTGGCGTTTCTGATTATCGCGAACGGAAAGCATTACTATCTAGGAGCAGCGTATCCGATGCTGTTTGCCGCGGCGCCTCTTGGAATTATGAAGATCGCCAGAGATCGTCGCCTCCAATGGGACAAGGTTCGTAACGGTTACGTCGGTCTGTTAGCGTGTGGAAGTCTGTTGACGTTTCCCGCCGTTTTGCCCACGCTTCCCGCAGACTCGAGCCTACGATATGAACTTGGCCGCAAGTGGACATCCTATGCGGAGATACTCGGCTGGGAAGAGCTAGTGACGCAGGTCGCCAATGTCTATAGCCGGCTGCCGGAGCACGAGCGCGAGCGCGCCGCAATTTTGACCGACAACTACGGCGAAGCGGGCGCGCTGGACGTACTGGGCGAGCATTATGGCCTGCCGCACGCGATCAGCGGCCATAACAACTACTATTTGTGGGGACCGGGCTCTTACACCGGCGAGGTGTGTATTACCGTCGGAGTGCCGGATGCAACGGTTCACGCCATGTTCGAAGATGTGCAGTTGGCGGACCGTATCACGAACCACCAGAAGATCAAGAACATCGAGTTCGGACGAATCATTTACGTTTGCCGCAAGCCTCGTCGACCTCTTAGCGAGATGTGGCCGATGCTGAAGCACTACGACTGACCGCTAATTGCTTCAAGCGTCCCGCATTACCGGGAGAATAATCCATGTCGCGCAATCCGAATGATGCGGTTATCGTCAGTGTCGCGCGGACGGCCCTTGCGCGCTCGCCCAAAGGAGCGCTGCGCGCCACGCGCCCGGATGACTTTGCCGCTGTCGCCATTCTTGCGGCTCTAAGTAGGGTCGAAGGTCTGGACATAAGCGAGATCGACGATGTGATCCTGGGCTGCGCGAGTCCGGAAGCGGCACAGGGCCTAAACGTGGCGCGCATCGCGGCCCTTCGCGCAGGCCTCCCGGAAACAGTGCCCGGCCTGACGCTCAACCGCTTCTGCGCAAGCGGAATTGAAGCGATTGCCGTCGCAGCCGCCAAAATCGCGACTGGCCAGGCCACCTTGATCGTTGCCGGCGGCGTCGAGAGCATGACAATGGTGCCCTTTATGGGACCGACTCTCAGTCCAAATCCCTATCTCATTGAGCACAGCCCCGACACGTACATGCCGATGGGCCTCTCCGTCGAGCGACTTGCCAAGCGATACGGGATAACACGCGAAGCATCGGACCAATACTCGCTGGAGAGTCATCGTCGCGCGATCGCGGCGCAGGACGCAGGCTATTTCGCGGCGGAAATCGCGCCTGTAACGCCTGAACCGACCGACGAGTCAGCCGGTTCGGCAGGCGGCGCGCCCGTATTCGATCGGGACGAAGGCCCAAGGCGCGACTCCACTCTGGAATCGCTCGCGAAACTGCGGCCCGCCTTCTCGGAAGATGGCGTGATCACCGCCGGCAACGCTTCTCCTCGAAGTGACGGCGCGGCAGCCGTGATCGTGACCTCCCGTGCCGTAGCGGAAGAGCACGGCTGGCATCCTCTCGCGAGGTTCGCAGGGTATGCACTGGCGGCGGTTACCCCGGCTGACTTCGGTATCGCTCCAGCTCACGCGATACCGAAACTCCTGGAACGCGCGCGGGTTTCCCTCAAGGATATCGACCTTATCGAGTTCAATGAAGCTTTCGCCGCTCAGGTGTTAGCCGCCAATCGCATCTATCCCCTGCCCATGGACCGCGTCAACGTCAACGGCGGCGCGGTCGCCCTGGGGCATCCACTTGGAGCCACCGGCGCTCGCCAGACCGCGACAATGGTACTTGAAGCACGGCGGCGAGGCGCACGGTTCGGTATCGTTACGATGTGCGCGGCGCTTGGCATGGGGGCCGCCGCCCTGCTGGAGTTTGAGTCATAGTATTGTACGACACCGCCCCAGATTAACGGACGTACGTGTTTCGCAGTTACTGGCCTGCGTGGGATCGACTCTCACGCTCTGCGTGCGCCTCTGTACTATTGTACATTCGAAGAATTGCCTCTACATTCGAACTCTTTTCCCGTACTGCCAGGGCGAGCGAACGCGCCAGCACGTCTTTCGCGTCTTGCCACCGGGCCAAATGAACGTAAGTCGCTCCCAGCCTGTGGAATCGCGCAGACGATGGAGCGTATTTGACAAGCGCCTCAAGCGCCTCGCGTTCGTCCTCATAGAGCCCGGAGACCTCGCAACAGTACACTAAGGCGTCTGCAACCTGAAGATCGCTCGGCACGGCAGCGAGCGCGACGCGGTAATCCTCAATGGCCGCCTTGAATTGCCCTAAATCCTGAAGTCCTCCGCCCCGCTCCCGCATAACGTAATCGATAAATCCCCGGGGTTGGTAGCGCAGGCTGCTTTGGGTTTTGACGTGTCGGAGCATCCAGGGAGCGTCTATCGCCGCGACCCGTTCCTGCCACGAATGTTCATGTGGAAACAGGCGGCTAACTACTCGGTCGTTAACCGCTACGGCCTCGCGAGTCCTGCCCACTTTACGGATCGAGATCGCGTAGCCCGCCAACGCCGGAAGGAAATTAGTATCGCCCTGAAACTCCGCCAGGGTCACTGCGGCATCGCTTCGCCAAACAGGCACGTCCGCGGATGACATAACCGCAAGCGCTGCTGCAATCACGGCGGGAACCGACCATGCCACGAACGGCCCCTTACGCTGTAGCAGCCAATCCACCATGCCGTCACACAACAGCGCGGCAAGACCGGCGATACCGAATAGCGGAATTACGGCGCGATAGCAGCCTACAAACTGCGACGGTATCGTAATGATATTGAGGCAGGGCGCCATTGTCAGCGCGAACCAGAGCGCGAACGTCCGCGCCGTCCGATTGGGCCAGGTTCCGAGCAACAATGCGAGCGCCAAACCGGCCGCGAAGAACCCTCCGAGGGCCGTCAACGGTTGAGGAAAATCCCAAAGTCCTACCGTCGATTGATGGAGCACGGGAACGGTCGGACCGAAGAAGCAGCGCATGTAGTACCATATCGTTCGGCCGACCATTTCAATCCGCAGACCAAGGTCCCAGGAGACCTGCGTCTTCGTCGCTTTCCACACTACGGTGTCGATTGCGCCCGGCGGGATTACTCTGCGGGCAGACTCCAGTAGAAGCGCGATGGATACCGGGTACCACGCCATCCACGGTCGCAGAGCGCTCAGATAGCCTCGCCCGCATATTCGTGCGCGCCTATCCGGCAATGCAAGGATCGGCAGCAGCAATACGAGGGGAATACACTGTTCCTTGCAAAAAATCGCACCCGCAAATCCTGCGATGGAGAGCGCGCGCCAAGGCCACGGCCATTGTGCGGACCGGCTTCTGATCGCTCCGATCACAAACCAGAACGCGAAGAACATTGCAAGGCTATCGGTCCGCCCGCCAATAAACGTCGTTACGGTGACTTGAAGTGGATGTACCCCATACAGAAGCGCGGCGAGCATTGCGGTACGATCTCGTCGGAGGATAAGCCGAAAGGCCCAGCACGCCTCCAGCATGACCACGAAATGGAGCGCCAGGTTTTCGACGTGGAACGGCAGCGGGGATTGACCATGCAGGTTTTCGCCGACTGAGAATGAGGCTCCGGTTAAGGGGCGGTGATAGAGTCCGAATAGTGGATGGCGGAAGCAGCCGATTGGATTTCGTCCACAGCCCCTGCCCGACCGGCTGTGAAGGAGATCGTGGTCATCGATGACCTCGGCGTTCGTTAGGCCGGGCAGGTTGATTGCGCAGGAGAGAAGCGTGATCGCCAGGGAGCATACAAGGAACGCCCTATCGGCTGAACTAATTCGCTTTCGCACTCGATGCGTTTCGACGCCGGCGCTATTCACGCCGATCGCGCCCCGTGGTCCTGATATCGCGCTCCAACTTGGGCGCACCTTGTGAGCGCCTATATACCGCGAACATTCGAAACAAAATCACAAGAGCGCCAAACGCTACCGGAAAGAGCGCGAACGAACCGATCGAAAACCCTAGCGATCTTTCCGGGAATCTCTCCCGAACCGCGTCGCCGAGAACTCCGATAATGAGCAGGACCGGCAGGATGGTAACTTCCCGCCTTGCGCCGTATTCGGGGTGGGAAGGCGTGGACGTCCTCCAGCGGGCAGCAGCCCCGATGAACAAGACGGTTCCACATGCAATGATAATCCAATGAATGAGTTGCACGTTCCCTCCCGAAATCTGTGTGACGCGTGGTCAATTCTACCCGCTTTCAGCGCGGAGCGTTTCCCATTGGCTTACCGACGCCAAGGATCACGAACCTAATCGGTCCAATTCGTCGTATGGAGAAAGGGACCGTACATCCGTAAGCGATAATCGGCCCCATTTGTTGTGGGATTTCGCGCTATACTTTAGTCAAGGTTTTAGATTTGCCAATTCGTTAACTCGCCTACCATTTCCTGAAAGGAATTACTCTCTATGGATCGTACCGTCTGCCTTCGCGTGCTTGCCGTCGTCTCCGCTGCCCTTCTGGGGTTGACCGAGGGCCAGGCACGTGCCGAGCAGTCGGGCTCTGCGGCGCCTTCGCAGCAGACTGCCCCAACCGCCGCGCCACCGAAGGCGCTAATCGCAAGCGTCGGCAGACCCGGGGGAGCAGGCCAGACTGCCGGCAGTCAGACCGGGAATTCTCAAGAGCTGACGCCGGCGCAGCAGAGATATGGACTGCCGAAGAATCCACAAATAGGCGGGCCGGTCGATACAGACCTGTCGAAACCGCTGTCTTTGCAGCGGGCGATTCAGATCGGGCTATCTCGCCAAAATTCGATAGCTATCGCTCAAACGCAAGTTATCTCCTCCGAAAGCCGCCTTATCCAGGCACGATCGAGCTACTACCCACAAGTGACGCCCTCCTTCCAATTTCAGACCAACCTATCTCCCGGCGGTTCGATCATTATCGGCGGTCAGCGAATTGGCGGGTCGGCGAGATCCGAAAACCGGACGGAAGTCATCGCGGCACGTCAGCTCATATTCGACTCGGGAAAGCGGGAAGCCAACGTCGGTTCCGCGCGCCGCAATCTGTTTGCCTCGGAATACGGCGTCGGAAACCAGCGGCAGGACGTAGTCCTCAATGTAACGTCAAGTTACTTCAACCTGCTGCGTGACCGCGAGCTGGTGCGGGTTCAGCAGGAGAGCGTAAAGCGCGCCGAGGAGACGAATAAAGCGATTCAGGCGGAGTTCGAAGCAGGAACTGCCGCCCGATCCGATACGCTTCAGTCGCAGGCCGATCTTGCAAATGCGCGGGTCGCCCTGCTCTCCGCGCAAAACGACTTCCGCCTGCAGGAAGCGAGCCTAAAAAACGCCATGGGAGTCGTCGGATCACTTCCATTGACGCTGGACGACTCGCCGATTCCGGCGCCCAGCACCACTCCCGACACGATTCCACTTGACCGTTATATCCAGACCGCCTACGTCAACCGCCTGGACGTGAAGCAGCAGCAGGAGCGCGTCTATTCGCAAGGGTACAATGTGCGGATCGCGCATATCAATGCCGGTGTCTCCGTTCAGGCAGACGTCACGGAGGGATATCAGATCGATCCGACCTCCGGCGAACAACGCACATTCGTTGTATCTGCGTCCTATCCCCTCTTCGATGCCGGCAACGCGCGCGCGGCAGTGCGCGATACTAAAGCTCAGTTGGAGGCGGACCGGCGCACCCTCGACCAGTTGCAGCAGAATGTCCGCCTGAATGTCGACCAATCCTATTCCGCGCGCGAGCAGGCCAAGCAGCGTCAAATCGGCGCGAACTTAGCGGTAATTGCGGCGGACGAGAACTACAAGGCCGCGTTTGCGAAGAACAAGGAAGGTCTGATCAATATCCTTGAGGTGATCAACGCAGAGGTCCAGCTCATCAACGCGCAGGTGCAACAGGTTCAGGCGATCTACGACTATCACATTGCGGACGCACAACTGCAGCG
>JAYTEU010000845.1:0-2044 GCA_043734985.1 Chthonomonadaceae bacterium | reverse complement strand
TCGACGGCAAAAACGGCAAATCCGCAGGCGCAGAGTGCGGCGGCGAGTCTTGCGAGGGTTGCGTTCATAGGTTTATTTCCATAGCGGGTGCGGCTCACTGAACTGTGACTGTGTTGTGCTCCAGGTCGTAGACGATCGTCCCGCCCTCCTGGGTTATGGGAATGCCGCCGTCGCGTGGTCTCCTGACGACGAGCGCGTGGCCTTCGGCGACGAAGCGCGTATTCGCGGTATACCACGTGATCCGATCGGCGGTCAGCACCGTGTCTGCGGGATTGATCAGCGAGACGACCCGGCACGCGCCGGTCGCAACCACTTTCTCAGCCTGCTGGTCCGCCCGCACCGTAGCGGCCTCAATGTTCGCGGCGTGAACGCCCTTCTGAAAGAGCCGCGCGTGGACGCGGTGCATTACGATCTCCGGATTTTCGCCGTGCTTGGTTATCTCGCCCGTTTCGGCCTCGGCGATCAAGACCGGTATAGGCTTGCCTTTAGGATTGTTAGGATCGCGCTTGTACCAGGGCAGATACCAGCCGCGCCCTTGAAGCTTGCCAACCATATCGAGCGGATGCTTGTGCGCGGCGTCTTTCGGATCGCCGGCGGCCGGCGTTGTATTTTTGTTATTGGCCGACGGACTGTTTTTAGCCGTCTGATTTTTACCCGCCTGGGTCTTGGCTTTCTTGGCGCCGGCGGATTGCGGATCCCGGTGCCTGGCCGCGCCGACCGTCGGATTCGGCGGAGCGGCCGCCGACCTGTCGCCAACAGCGCAGCCCGCGAGGAAAAGCAAGACGCCAGCCAGCGCCGTCCGGCAGATTACACCGGTGGTTGGCAAGCTCTTCATCTCAAACGCCACCGATCGCCGCCAACGGTATAAATGTGCTCGGCTCCACACTGCGGCGCAACTGGCCGCAGGCGGCGGCGATCGTATGACCGCGGGTCATTCTTTGGGTCACAATTCGCCCCGATTTTTCCAATTCGGCTCTGAATTTAGCAAGACTATCGCGCGTCGGACGGCGGAAGCCCTGGGGGGTCTCAACATAGTTGAACGGTATCAGGTTTACATTGCCCGGCAGTTTTTTCGTCCGGAGCAGCGATACCAGCTCCTTCGCCTGGTCCACACTGTCGTTCACGCCGCCTATCAGGAGATACTCGAACGTGAGGTCGCGGCGCGTGCGACCCGTGTACTCGGCGCAGGCGTCCAGAATCTCTTCGAGCTTCCACTTACGGGCGGTCGGGATCAGCGTGGCGCGGAGGGCGTCGTTCGGCGCGTGGAGCGACAGAGCCAAAGTGATCGGCAGGTCTTCCGTGGCGAGAGCGCGGATTCCGGGCGCAACTCCCACTGTCGAAACCGTCAGATTACGCAGCGACATGCCGACTTCGGTTCCAAGGAGCCGCAGGCTCTGCACGACCGCGTCGTAGTTCCAGAGCGGCTCGCCCATCCCCATGTAGACGGCATGTGATATTCGGCGCTCGCTCGCCGCCTGCATCTTTAGAAGCTGCCCGACGATCTCGCCCGCAGTCAGGTTGCGCGCCAGGCCGCCCTGCCCCGTCGCGCAGAACGTGCAGCCCGCTGCACATCCCACCTGCGTCGAAAGGCAGACCGAAACGCGCTCCTCGTAGGGCAGCAACACGCTTTCGATAGTCTGCCCGTCGGCCATGGCCATAAGGTACTTGATCGTCTCGTCGGCGGAGCGGTCCTCGTGAGCTGCCTCGGGAAGACCTAGGGCATAGGTCTCCTGGAGCCGCGCCCGAAACTCCCTGGGAAGGTCGGTCATCGCGTCGAAGGATTGCGCGCCTCGCCGGTAGATCCAGGCAGCCAACTGCTTCCCACGGTACGCGGGCTGCTGTGCCTCTGCCGCCACTTCTACTAATTGTTGAGTCGTCAATCCGATTAAAGGTTGCATGTTTATCGATCGTGGCGGTCCAGACCTACCCCCACCACCCGCAAGCGGATATCCGACTTCCCTAGTTCGTTCACGCCAAGAGGGCATCCGGCTCACAAGGAAGGGAAAGGACCTGCATTGGCCCCTTCCCGCCTCGGGAGGGGGTT
>JAYTEU010000844.1:0-2264 GCA_043734985.1 Chthonomonadaceae bacterium | reverse complement strand
CGCGAGGGCCGTGCTCTTGAAGAGAAACGGTCCTTCGAGCTTGCCCTTCGGCGTGCCTTCGTGCGGCAGCGAATCCGGGCCCAGCGGGTATTGCGAAGCCGGAGAGGCATCCTGCGCGTGCAGCGTCTCGTAGATGGCGGCGAGGAGAGAGTTGCCGTCCCGCGCATCGGTATCCAGGGACCAGATCATCAGCCCCGCAAGCCCTTGATCCATGGCCAGCTTCGTTTTCGCCTTAATCGTCGAGATACCGTTGTACCAGATCGTGCTTCCGACCTGGTCCAGGTTTTCCGCGCCCACGTTCGCGGCGACGATCTCGGAGTAGGGATAATCACGCGTTCGGAATGCGTCGCCAAACCCGTATCCGTAGAACGGAACCCCCAGAACGGCCTTCGATTTCGGCAGTCCCCTTCCGAGCCAGTATTCGATCTGCCCCTTCGCCAGATCCATCGAGGAGTGCTGCCCGGCCCTATTTCGGTCCCAGGGTCCCGTACCGTCGTACGCCATGATATTTACGAAGTTGAACCGCTCGAACACCGAAACGGGGACGTTGTCGCCGCCGTATCCCTGAGACAGCGCGGCAGTCAGGAGCTTACCTTTGGCTTGCATCGCCTTCGAGAGATCGTCGATAAACGCCCCGTAATCCTTGTTGATCGAGGGGCCCTCGATGTCCACGTCCAGCCCGTCGAAGTTATGGCTCACAACATACTCCGCCAGGCGCGCGACAAATGCCGACCGCTTCGATTCGCCTATCAGCCTGAAATAGCGTGCCTGCATCGTCTTATTGGAGGCAGCGGCGCCGCCCCCTATCGATACCAGTACCTGAACCTTGTTCGCGTGCGCCTTTGCGATCAGCGTGTCAACCTTCGTGTTGAAGGAGAGCAAGCCGGTATCGTCGATGGGGTTCTCAAACGCTACATTGATGTGCGTCAGACGGTTATAATCGATGATTTCCGTAAACGAGGCCAGATCCCCCCAATTAGGAACGTAGGCGACGATCTTCTTTTGCGCGGAAACCGTTGCCGTCGCGGCGAGCATCGCGATCGCAGGGACAGTAATGAACGCCGCCATTGAGTTTTTCAATCTAACGTCTCCATTGTCGAGAGTATACAGAATACGAGCCGGGATCCACCGTGGAGCCGCGGCATGACAGCCTCCACAGAATGCGGCGGCGGACGTTCGATATCCTTCCGGCATCCTGAAGGGGAATGCGCCGCGCGCGAAGAATTGACCGCTAACGCACATTTGACCGCCACGCTATACGCTGGAGGAGGACTCCCCATGAACGGACCAAGCCCGACTACTCCAATACCGGACGCCTCGTCTCTCCCAATTCGAGGATGGACTGCCGGCGCGCCGCGCGATGAGATTCGTCCCCGGTTCGCCTTCGACGCTGAGGGAGGGCCGGACCACAAGGGAGTTCACACTATTGAAGCGGACGGGCGCGAGGGCCTGGATGGTTGGTGGTCGAAGTCGTTCCCTGTCACCGGCGGAAAGCACTACCGTTTCACAGCCCTCTATCGGGCGCAGAGAGTAGAACTGCCCAGGCGGAGCGTGCTTGTGAAGCTCGATTGGCGCGACTCTGCCGGCCGGCCCGTGGTTGACGACCGCCCTACCGTATCCGGCTTCCTGGTCGGGATGGAGTGCCAGGCTGAGACGGAGCATCCCGCCACAAAGGCTGCCCGCGCCGATGGCTGGACCGAGATTTCGGACGACTACCGAGCGCCCGCGAAGGCAACTCAGGCGATCGTCGAGCTGCACCTTCAATGGGCTCCGCACGGTCGAGTGGAGTGGAGCCAGGCCGGGCTGAGGGAGATCGCGGCGCCCGCGACTCGCATCGCGCGACTAGCTACCGCGCATTTTCAGCCACGAGGCGGCGTCACGGCAAACGAGAAGTGCCGCCTCTACGAACCGCTTATCGCCGATGCGGCCAGGCAGAAGGCCGACCTCATCGTTTTAGGCGAAACGCTCACGTACTACGGCAAACACCAGAGCATGGTGGAGGCCGCGGAGCCCATCCCCGGCCCTTCGACCGACTATTTCGGCGGCCTCGCCCGGAAGTTCGGTCTTTACATCGTGGCGGGGCTTGTCGAGCGGGCAGGCCATCTCGTCTATAATTCGGCCGCTTTGCTGGACCCGGACGGTCACCTCGTCGGAACGTATCGCAAGGCAACACTTCCGCGCAACGAAGTGAACGCCGGCATTGCGCCAGGCAGCGACTACCCTGTGTTTCAGACTCGCTTTGGAAAAGTCGGCATGATGATCTG
>JAYTEU010000843.1:0-4068 GCA_043734985.1 Chthonomonadaceae bacterium | reverse complement strand
TTGCGGCCCGCCATGGCGAACTGCTGGCCCCCCGCGCCCTGGAATCTTCCGCCGCCTGCTCCCTGCGCCCCGCCTGCGCCTGGTGCGCCCGCTCCCGGTCCGCCTGCGCCGCCCGCACGGTTACCGCCTAACCTGCGTCCTGTCTGCCCCGCCGCCTGGTTCGCTTTGGCGAGCAGATCCGCGTCTGTATACCTCGATCCCGGCGACTCGAAATGGGCCTTAACCTCGCGGAGCGGGGAGTTAAGGACGATCGCGCCTTTCAAGTGGCCGTGGTATTTCGCAAGATCGTCTTCGCTGTTCGCCTCGATATAGACTACTTCCCCGGTGTACGGGCTGCGGAATCCTGGCGACCAGGCCTTCGGAAAGGCGATCAGCGGAATGTTCTGCGGCGCTACGATCTGCGCGGAGAAGCGTTCGAGCGACCAGCCCCGCCCAAACGGTCCCCAGGATTCGAGGTGCGCGTTTTGAAGCCCCCACTCCGTCATCTTGTTCTTGGTCCACTCGTTGGCGTGCTTCATATTGGGGGAGGCGGTCAGCCGGGGGCCGATCACATCCGACAGGTAACTGAGTGTCGCCATTACTTGGGAGCGGTCCATGCCCTCGGTCTTCATTCGTGCCACGATATCGTCACTGGTCGACGAGGTTTGCGCGAAAGCCGCGGATGTCGCGGCTAACAGCGGCAGGCAGATCGCGAAGCGCTTTAACGCACGGAGCATGAGTCTTCTCCTACTTCTTCAAACGGATGAAATGATTGATCTGGTCGGGTTCCCCGAATGCGCCGCGCTGCCCGAAAGCGACGGCGCGAATTTTAGCTCCCGGCAGACCGTCCATGCGGATGGTGCCGCCGTTCTGCCCGCTCAGTTTGGAGACGCCTGCAAGGCCCGGATCGGACTTCGCGCGCGGGTGCATCGTCCCGATGAGCCGCCCGCCGTCCATGTGGCGCAGGCCGTTAGGGATCCGGAACAGAGCCCAGTTCCACCGGAGGTTCTGGGCCTCCGGGGGGAGTATTCCACCGTCTACTGCGATCGGCTCCGGCAGCGTGCCGGTTAGAAAGTTAAAGTCTTTGAGAGAACCATCGTGGTTTAGGAGGGCGTCGTCGCCGTAGACCTGGAGCAGAATGTCCACCGTGTGCTCGTTGGCCCAGATCGGGTACTGATCGTCGGCGGTATTGAACTTGAACCCGGCGATTCGAACGCCGGAATGCCCACCGACCGTAACCGTCTCCGTAGAGTGGTCGCCTCCGGTAAGTATGCGCAGGTTCGGCGTCCAGTTGGCGTTGGCGGGGCCGAGCGCGCCATCAATACTGATAAAGTGTACCTTTTTGGACGCGTCGATCGTCGGCGGCCATGCCTCGGGACTAAAGGGTCCGTGCTTCGCCGCCGGTCGCCCCGCCACACCGATGAAAAGCGCGATTGCGGGCAAGAGCGCCAGCCAGATCGCTTTCTGAGGTCGTCGCATAATGAAGAAAATCTCCCGGCGGGCGACGTCACCGTAGAATTGGACGACCACGCCTCCGCCTCGTTACGGCAAAATGACCTAGGCCCGCAGCCCTTTCTCCAATTGCAGTACCACGATAGAATCCGTCGAGTTTCGAATCGCCTCTGGAAGGTTGAGTCGGACGCCGGAAGTAGACTGTGCAACCGTTAGCTCATCGCCGCCGGTCAGGCTCTTCGCGGACCGGATCGTGCTCGGGAACGGCGGGAGATCGACCACGTTGTTAATGGGCCACTTCAGGACATGGATATAGACCTCTTTGCCGCGATAAGTGGTCACGCCGAAGTCGTTCGGGCGGACCGGTCCTCCGCGCGTACCGTAGATCGTTCTGCCGTTCGGCCGCAGCCACTGGCCGATCGCCAGGTACCGCTCCCGATGTTCCGGCAGGATTTCGCCCGTGGGAAGGGGGCCGGTGTTGAGCAGCAGGTTCGCGTCTCGCCCTACCGCCTGTACGAGATACCGAATCAGCTCCGTCGGAGATTTGTGCGCGCTGTCCGAACTGTTCAGGCCCCAGCTATTGTTCATGGTGCGGCAGGTTTCGTAGGGCAGGGCGCTTTCGTGGGTGGTGTTGAAGCCCGATGTGTTCTGCCCGGGCAGATCCTGCTCGAACATCTGGAAGTCTTCTCCCGCGAAAGGCTTCTGGTGATGGTTATTGCCCACGAGCGCGTGCGGCTGGAGTTTGTGGATCATGGGGTAGAGGATGTCGTGACCCCAGTCGGCCTTGGGCCTGTCCCACCAGCCATCAAACCAGATGCCGCCGATCTCACCGTAGTTCGTACAGAGTTCGCGCACCTGCCCGATATAGTACTCCTTGTAGCGGTTCCAGTCGCCCGATTCGGGCCTGCCCGCTTTCAGCCCCGTGCCGCCTCGCGGAAAGAAATCCGGGTGATGCCAATCGAGCTGCGAATAGTAGAAGAACAGCTTGATGCCCTGTCGATGGCACTCCTCCGCAAGCTCCTTCATCGGGTCGCGTTTGAACGGCGTGCGGTCGACAATGTTGTAGTCCGTCAGCTTCGTTGCGAACATGCAAAATCCGTCGTGGTGCTTGCTGGTGATGGTGATGTACTTCATCCCCGAATCTTTCACCATCTTGACCCACTGTTTGGCGTTGAATTTCGTGGGGTTGAACCGTGCGGGCAGTTTCTCGTACTCGGAGATAGGAATGCCTTCGTTCTGCATTACCCATTCGCCGTGGCCGATCAAACTATACACGCCCCAGTGGACGAACATGCCGAATCGCGCGTCCCGGAACCACTTCACGGCTTGCGGGTCCGGCTTCCAGTATTCATTGCCGACCGGCGCGGTCTGCGCCGCCAACTCACCCGAGTTAAGGGCCAACAGCGTCGCCGCCCCCGATTTTAGAACATCGCGCCTCCGCAATATCATGGTGGAATCCCCTTTCAAGCGGCTGCGCGGCATTCGTTGCACGCTCACCTGTTGCCCGTAATTCGACAACTGCGCCCCGAGTCCTCCTGAGACTAACTCGCCGGAGGAATTCGACGGCTCCGCGCCGAATTCCGATGCAGCAGAATACCCTCGAGAAGGAGTCTTCGGATGCCGCAGACAATGTCATTTCAGCCGCTTGGCCAGCACGGTTTCGAGGTCTCGCGGATCGCTTTGGGATGTATGGGACTTGCCGGTACCTGGAACCCGGCGGAAGTAGGGGACGAACACCGCCGGAAGGCGATCGCTTCGGTACAGACCGCGCTCGAAGCCGGGATCAACTTCTTCGACCACGCCGATATCTATGGCGGAACGGCTTGCGAATCGATCTTCAAGGACTGCCTCGCGGCGCTGAAACCTGGCCGTGAATCTCTCTATATCGCCACCAAGGTAGGCATTCGCTCCGGCTGCTACGATCACTCGCCAGACTACATTCGAACCAGCGTGGAGGGTTCGCTGAAGAGGCTGGGAATCGAGTACATCGACCTGTACCAGCTTCATCGGCCGGACCCGCTGAGCCATCCCGGTGAGACCGCCGAAGTCCTCACTGCGCTTCTGGAGGAGGGCAAGATCCGCGATATTGGTGTCTCTAACTACTACCCCAATCAGGCCAACGCGCTGATCGCATACCTCGAGGCGCCTCTGGTCACCAACCAGTTCGAATTCTCGCTGCTGCACCTTGAGCCGCTCTACGAAGGTCGCGAGGGTCAGGGAGGAGACGGCGTCCTCGACTACTGCCTGGAGAACGAGCTTACTCCGCTTGCGTACAGCCCGGTCGGAAGGGGCTGGCTCTCGGGGCGACGCGCCGTTCCCGAGGACCACGTTCAAAAGGAGCGCTTCGAGCGCGTGGTGGCCGCACTGGATGGAATGAGCGCCGCATACGATGGCGCAACCGCCACGCAGATCGCGCTGGCCTGGATACTTGCCCATCCGGCGGGCATTATTCCGCTGGTCGGTTCGAACAATCCCGAGCATATTCGCGAGGCAGCAGCAGCCCACCTAATTGAGCTCTCTCGTACGGACTGGTACAAGCTATGGGTGGCATCGCGCGGAGCCCACGTGCCATAGCCGTCCACACGGTTCGGGAAATCGTGCGCTGTGTCCGAAGGACACGCCGGTGCGCCTTGCAAC
>JAYTEU010000842.1:0-5989 GCA_043734985.1 Chthonomonadaceae bacterium | reverse complement strand
TGCTCCACCAGAGCCTTCGCCCGCTTGTCCGAAGGATCGAGCTTGAGTAGCGCCGAAAGGATAGTCCGCGCACCCGCATAGTCGCCGAGCAGGAAGTGAAGCCGCGCCTTCTTCTGCTGTTCCTCGCGCCGCCGGCCCGGTTGGTTGGAATCGTTATCTTTTCGTTTTGTAGGCATTTCGGCTCAATGTTCACGAATTCCTGTACCAGTGTTCAATTGCGACTACGAAGGCGGCGCTGCAACGGATCCGAATTCTTCGAGCGACCCACGTCTACAATGATCTTCACGCACTGTCATCACGATCACTTTATTGTCTTGCCGCACCTGCTGTTCTACCACTCTACCACGCGATGCGGGCGCGCGAACAGCCGAACCGGGCTCCTCTTAAGATCATCGGACCAGCCGGTGAGATCGAGTTTGTGGTCGGACGGCTGAACCGGCGCACTTGCAATAGACTCGGCGGACTAATGCCGTGGCAAGGGGAAGCAATTCAGGTAAACTTAAAGCCAATCGACCATCCTCGCCTTCCATTCAACCAGGAGACTTTAGTGCCCAATATATTCGCCAGACGAATGCTTCTTGTGCTCGCTCTCTTCGCCTGCGTGGCGGCCGGGCAGCGGCGGGATTTCCATGCGGAGCTTACGCCGGGGCGGAAGACGGCGCTGGAGCGTATCTCGGCGAACTCGCTGCGAGGGCACCTCTCCTTTATCGCGTCGGACCGGCTGGAGGGACGGGGTACGCCGTCGCGAGGGCTGGACATTGCGGCGGAGTATATCGCAGCGCAGTTCCGGCGCGCGGGGCTGGAGCCGCTTGGGGACGACGGGTATTTCCAGACGACGACTTTGACGGCGCGCGGTTCCGATACGCCGGAGAAGGTTCGGAATGTGATCGGGGTGCTGCGCGGCTCGGACCCCGTGCTGAAGGATAGCTATATCCTGGTCACGGCCCACTACGACCATCTTGGAATTCGCCAGAGCGCCGACGGGCCGGTGATCTACAACGGGGCTAACGATGACGGCAGCGGCACCGTGTCCGTGGTGGAGTTGGCTTCCGCAATAGGCGCGGCAAAGGTCCATCCGAAGCGGTCCCTCGTGTTCATGACGTTTTTCGGCGAGGAGCGCGGCCTGCTCGGATCACGGTACTACGCCCAGCATCCGCTTGTGCCGATCGCGAAGACGATCGCCGATATCAATCTGGAGCAGGTCGGACGGACGGACGACACGGAGGGACCCCGGGTAGCAGGCGCGTCGATGACAGGTTTCGATTTCTCCGACCTTGGTCCCCTCTTCCAGGCTGCCGGTAAGGCGGTCGGCGTGGACGTAAGCAAGCATCCTCAGAACAGCGACATGTTCTTCGCTCGCAGCGACAATCAGGCGATCGCCGATCTGGGAGTGCCCGCGCACACGCTCTGCACCGCCTACATTTATCCGGACTACCATAAGCCGGGAGACCACTGGGAGAAGGTCGATTACGACAATATGGAGAAGATAGACCGGATGGTCGCGCTCGCCCTGCTGATGCTCGCAGACTCGGCCACGGAGCCGCGCTGGAACCCCGGCAATCCGAAGGTGAGTAAGTATTTGAGCGCCTGGAGCGCTCTGCATCCGGAGGGGAAGGGCGGGCAGTAGGCAATCGGCAGTCGGCATTAGGGGGTATGTGCGAGCACGGGTGACCGGGCCGATAAACGACCCGGCATTGGGCCTTCGGCCGGTCGTCCTCCGGACGAAAATGCGCGATTGCATGCCCAGTGGTAGTTGGTGAAAACCCGTGAACACTGCGTCAATGGAGACATGAGGGCGACGGAAGGAGGGGAGCGCTGTGGTGGAGTTAGCTCAGGGAGAGGCGTTTGCGGAGGAGCGGAATCGGGCGATCGTCAAGGAGTTCTTTCGCGAAGGGTGCGTGCTCGTGCCGGGCGTTCTCACTGCCGAAGAGGTCGCGGAGTTGCGCGCCCGGACCGATGACTACTTCGAGAACCGGGCGACGCTTCCGGCGAGGCATGTGTCGTATGTCGGCGGCGTGTTCGTGGTGCGCTACGGGGCCGAGCTCGACCCGATCTTCAAAGCCATCGTCACGCACGAGCCTATTCACAGCCTGGCCGCTTCAGTGCTGGGACCGCAGCCTGCCTTCAACGCGCTGAACGTTATCCGAAACGAGCCGGGCCAGGCGATCAGTAACTGGCATGTGGACGATACAGTGGAGTTCCCGCTGCCGGACGACGTTCCCCGGTTCGACCCGCGCATGCGGATGCCCGTTTTCTGGTTCACCGTCCAGGTCGCGCTCAGCGATATCGAAACGATCGAGCACGGCCCGACACAGTACGTGCCCGGCAGCCACTACTCGGGACGCCGCCCACCAAAGGAAGATCTCTCCTTCGAGGGGCGCGGGCCTACACCCGTTCTCTGCCGGGCCGGAGACATCTACTTTACCAACCATCAGGCGTGGCACCGGGGCGCGCCCAACACCTCCGACCGTGTGCGGTATGTGATGCAGATCCAGTACGCGCAGCGCTGGGCCGCCGCGCGTTTCAGCGGCCGGGCATAGCTGGCGACGCGGTTTTGTATTGTTGAGCGCGGGGTCACTCGGTTTGCGGCGTGGGAATAAATTCCTCGCCTGGTGACTACAAAATGTCCGCCTTCGCGGACGCCGAATTCCGAGTCCGCGAAGGCGGACATAGCGTTTTCACGAGCCGAGGACTTTAGTCCCACGGGCCAACCTCGTAGCACTGAATGCCCCTGGTGTTGAGGCGCGCGGCAGGGGTGCGTTTCTTAAATCCGGCAGTTTCCCCGGCCGGGGGAGGGGCCGGGTGTTGAAAACACCACGGCATAAAAGTACAACCGTCCTACGGACGGAAATGCTTCTGGCGCTGGACGTCTCCCGTCCGGAGGACGGTTGTTTTTTTCGGGTACCCCCTGGGTGCGCGGGTTTTCAACCTCCGGCGCCCAGAGATTGCCGGATTGGTGAAACGCACCTACGCGGCAGGATTTCGCTCGTCAACGCCGAATCGTAACGCACGGATCTCGAAGCGGAGTTCGGCGCAGCCCTCTACTGTCCGACCCCTTTGCCCCTCACAATACATCTTCCTCCAAGGAGCATATAGCATGCCGCGCAACTGCAACTGTTCGGGGCCATGCGGTCCTCAGTATGTTAACCCGGACGGCGAGGAAGCCGAGGACGGGGTCTCCCGCCGCGAATTTATATCGCTCGCGAGCATCGGGGCCGCGGGCGCGCTCCTGGCGGGAGCTTCTCCGGAGGCTCCCGCCGCAGCCGCAGCGGCAGCGGCAGCGGAAGACCTGGCGGACTGGAAAAAGTCGCTGATGAAGCCCGCCGCGCCGCGCCGCTACCGCTCCGGAACCCACGGCGATGCGAAGATGCACCTGGGCGGCATCGGCACGGGGAACTTCGAGATCGGCGCGGATGGGCAGTTCACCACCTGGCAGCTCTTCAACACCCTGCGCGACGGGTTCGTGCCGCTATGCTTCGGTGTGATGGCGGGCAAGACGGCCAAGATCCTGCAAACTGTGGGTGGGCCGGAGGGAGTGGACCGGATCAAGAGCATCGAGATGACCGGCGAGTACCCGATCGCCACACTCCGTTTTGACGATCGCGACCTGCCGGTACAACTGGAGATGACGGCCTTTACGCCCTTCGCCCCGCTGGATACTGAATTCTCGTCCATGCCGGTCGCCTGTTTCCTCTTCAAGGTCCACAATCCGACAGGCAGCGAGCAGACCGTGTCGCTGGGCGCCTTTATGCAGAACCCGGTGGGCTACGATGCCATGGGCGTGCCCATCAGTTTCAACTCCGTCGGCTTCAACAGCGTGGCGGCGCGCTGGACCCCGGATCATCCCAACTTCGGCGGCAACTATAACGAGCTGCTTCACAACGGAAACGTCACAGTACTCTGCATGGGGATGGAGGGGTCGTCCGGGGCGAAGATCGACAGGCCCCTCAGTGTCTTTACAAATCTCCCGGTCGAGCCATTCCACGCCCCTTACGAGCTGCGTCCGGCCATGCTAACCGTTCAGGGCCTTCAGGCGCTTCCCGGCGGCTCGGCTCCGGACGCGGAACAGCGCTCGACGCCGCTGATTTGGCTGGAGGACGCCGCGACTGACCTCCCCATTGGGACCCTGAGGGCGGCAGTCGCGGCGGTCCGCGCGGGCGCAACGCTAGTGTTCAGCGGCAAAACGATGCCGCTCCTTCGCCACTATGCCGAACTTACCGGCGGCAAGCCGCTCGATAAGACCACGCTGCGGCCCGACATCCTGTTTGACGATTTTGAGAGTGGCTATGGAAAGTGGACCGTGGAGGGAACCGCCTTCGGGGACCGCCCGCCGCGCGGCACGCTCCAGTCACAGCAGCAGGTCACGGGCTTCCTGGGCATCGGCCTGGTCAACTCGTTCCGCGACGGCGACGACACCACCGGCAAAATGACGAGCAAGCCGTTCAAGATCGAGCGCCACTTCATTCGGTTCCTGGTCGGGGGCGGCTCGTCGCCCGGCACGCAGATCCGGCTTCGCGTGGACGGCAAAACTGTGCGCGCCGCCTCCGGTAAGAATGAAGAGCGGCTGCTTCCCGCCTTCTGGGACGTGCGCGATCTCCAGGGCAAAGAGGCGCATATCGAGATAGTCGACGAGACGAAGGGCGGCTGGGGACATATCAACGTCGATCACATCGAATTCGGCGACCTGGCGGGCAGCGTCGAAGTGCTGGAGCTGCTCGATGAGATCCTGCCTGCGCGCTTCAGCGGCGTTCGCGCCCTGCCGGACGCGGGAGAGGGTTCGCGAGTCGAGTTCCAGAACGTCGTCCGGCGCGAAGGCGTCGAAGAGAAACGCACCGGCGCGGACCATACTCTGCTCGCTCACCAGATCGACCGGGGTAAGGTCATCCTCGCATCCGGTCCGATCCTCGACCACGACCACATCGAGCTGATCGGCGCGCGAAACGCCGCCTATCGCGCTCTGGCTGGGATCGCCGGCGCCAAGTTAGTAGGCGCCGAGCGCATTCCTTCCGGGGCGCCTGGGAACGGCACGCTCGCGCTCGGCGTACGCGCCGCTACGACGCGTTACAAGATGGAATTTATAGACTGGAAGGAAGCATGGAACGAGTTCCGCAATCAGCGATTTCCGGTGCCCCACGTGCAGAGTCCGCTGCCGGGGTCCAATCCAACGACGACGGGCCAGACGTGCAACGGAGCCATTGCAGCCGAGATCACGGTACCGCCGGGCAAGACGGTCGAAGTGCCCTTCGTGCTCTCCTGGTACTACCCGAACAAGTACAGCAATCGCGGTGAGAACATGGGCTGCTACTACACAGCAAAGCCCGGCGGTCATGATGCGCTGCCGACCGCAGTTCGGGCGCTGCGCGACTTTGAAACCCTGCGGAGCCGAACGGAGCGGTTCCGCTCCGTCTTCTACGACAGCACGCTGCCCTACTGGATGCTCGACTGCATCACGTCCCAGGTCGCCACTATCCGGCACATCGGCGTTGTATTCCGGATCGCGAACGGCGACTGTTACGGCTGGGAGGGCTCCAACGGCTGCTGCGACCCGACCTGCACGCATGTATGGGGCTACGTTCAGAACGTCGCGCGGCTCTTCCCCGATATCGAGCGGGACATGCGCCGAATCGACTTCAAGCACCAGCAGGGACCAAACGGCGGCGTCAACAATCGAACCGTGTTCCCCTCGCCTCCCCACCCGACCGGCGAGCATCCTTTCGCCGACGGGCACGCTAGCTGCGTGCTGAAGCTCTATCGAGAGGCGCTGAACACGCCCGGCGACGCCTACCTCAAGGAGTACTGGCCGAACGCCAAGCGCGGCGTCGAATACCTGATGGATCGCGATGCGGCTACAAGCGGCGGCAAGCCGAACGGCTTGCTGGAAGACGACCAGTGGAACACCTACGACGAGGCTCTGCACGGCGTAACGACCTTCATCGGCACGTACTACCTGGCGGCGCTGCGGGCCGGGGAGGAGTGGGCGAAACGCGTG
>JAYTEU010000841.1:0-3304 GCA_043734985.1 Chthonomonadaceae bacterium | reverse complement strand
CGCGCTGCCCGAGGATGCGCCCACAGTGGCGTCAGTGCTTGCACGGGCGTTTCCGGCTCTCTATCGTAGCACATTCGGCACGCTTGAAAAGTCTCAGATTATTTCGCTCCTCCAAACACTGTATGAGGTCGGTCATCTTCCCCTCGAAGATACGCGCGTGTGTGTAGTCGATGGCGCCGTAGCCGGCGTGATGATCCTGCATACCGGCCGTCCTATCGGACGCGGCGATGCGCTCGCCTTCTGGAGACTGCTTCGGAGCCGTGTTGGTCTGCTGCTCGCGTCTCGCGTCTACATCGGCGGGATACTGGCCAACTTCCTGCTCAGCCGCCGCATTCCCGTTGAGCCGGACCTCGTCTATATCGAAGCGCTGGCTGTGGCTGAGCCGCATCGCGGCACAGGAGTTGGCACTCGCCTATTGGCAGACGCCGAAGCATGGACGCGATCCAGGGGCCGCACGCGGCTCGCATTGCACGTCATGGCCAACAACCCCGGCGCGCGGCGGTTGTACCAGCGCGTCGGATTCCGGCCCTGGCACGAGCGGGAGCCGTACGTCCAGAAACAGGCCACGCTGCCGCCGAACTCCTGGTCCGCAATGTTAATGATACGCGAGCTGACGAAATAGGAGTGTTGGCTATAGTTCAAGCCTCTCCTGTGCCACACCGATCTCCTCCGCTTCGCCATCGCTTGCCCGAAACTGCTTGCTCAGGCGAAGGCGTTGGGATTGGTAGTGGGAACTTGCTCCCGCGCCGTAGACAAGCGCGGGTATCTCCGCGGTTCGGAGCATCAGCAGGCGAAACAGCGGCTGGCCATCCTCGATAAGGTAAGGTACGTCCCGGTTTCGAATCTCCAGCACGACGGCTCCAGCGGTCTGGGCAGCAGGCAGCCCCTGGCCGTAGCCGAACCCCGAATCGAAGAAGCCCGCGTAGTGAGTCCGTACTTCGCCGCTGCCCGCGTCGAAAGGCACCATCTCGGCGCAGTACTCCGGCGGCAGGCGGACCAATTCGCGGGAGGCGAAGATGTAGAACTCGTCCGGCTCCAGGATTACGGGGTCGCTCGGCCGCGAATAGAGGCGCTCCCAGTACTGCCGAATGGATGCGCCTCCGACGGCGCGCAGGTCGATCGGTCGCGTGTTCCGCCGCGCCTTAAAGCCAATAGTACCGTCGGGCTCCCCGCCTATCTTTACCGAGAGGAACATCCCGGACGAGATCCGCAGGTCACTGGATCGCATCGGCTGCCGAGCATGGCTTAGGACGATCTCCGACTTGTCCATCACCTCGGCGGTCTCGGCGTCGGTGAACTGCGCGTTCCCATGCTGGAAGCGGACTTGGGCGAGGCAGTCGCCCGGCCGAACCCGGATCGCAAACGACCTAGGAACGACCTCCAGATAGAGCTGCCCCTGGTACCCCGCCGGAATGTCATCGAACGCGACGCCGGTCTCGGAGACCAGGCGTGTGAACAGGTCGAGGCGGCCGGTAGTGCTTTTGGGATTTGCGCGCGCGGAGACGTGCTCGGGCAGCGATAGCCGCTCCGCAAGCGGGATCATATAGACCTGGTTCCGCTCCAGGACCGTACCTTCCTGTGCGATGGGAAGCTCGTACCACTTGAACCGGCTTAACTTCTTCTGGACGCCTTCCGCGCCGGGCAGAAAGCTGCAGTGTATCCTGTAGGCCACGGGGCCGAGCCGAAGGTCGAGGCTGTTGGGCTGGATCTGCTCGGGGATAATTGGAGGTGTCGCCTGAATTACGCCACGCGCAATGGCGTCCGCGATCCATTGCGACGGCATAATGCCTGGAATACGACTTATGCGATCGAAATCGCTCATGCGGCGGTCCTTAGGTTACTGTTCAGATTCTTCAGGGTGTGATGCCCCCCGGCAAAAGCCGGCAGCCCGTCGGGTGGGGGCTTGTCACCCGCCGACCATCCTAGACGCCGACGGCCTTAGCCACAAGCCGATTGAGCGTCACCCGGGCCTCGTATCGCTCGATCGGCGTCGTGCAGCGGAGCGTCTCGTAAAGCTCGGCGAGGTGAAGCTGCGCAAACGTCCAGCCCGCGTTGAGAACATCAATGACATCCGGCGGCCGGTCCGCGTGGGAGGGGTCCGCGTCGGGATCGATCGGGGGAATCGCCCGGCGCAACCGCTCCCACATCGCCGGTACGAGCCGATCGAAATCGGCCGGAGTGTAGGGCGCGGGCTTCGATCGGTAGGACTCCTGCACCTCGCGCATCCGCAACAGCATCGCCATGTCTGCTATGTTTTGGTCGAGATAGTCCGGCCCAAAACCGAAATGGGCGCGCCACTTGGCGATCAGCGGCCCCACTTGCGGATGTTGCATCCAGCCGCCGATTTCCAGCAGCTCACCAATAAAGCAAAGTTTCAACGGGTCGAAAGCGTCGCTGAACCCCTTATTGTTCTGGATTTCGGCTGCGACCGCGAAAAAGTACGCCGGGCCTCCATTTGCTGCCGCGAAGTCGTGGCCGGGGCGCGGAGGATCGAACGCGGCAAGGACGGTGCATGCCATCAGGCTGTTATCCTGCTCTCCCGCCGGGTATCGCACCGCAAGAATGCGTTCAGGCGCGCCAGTTTCCTCGGAATCCGAGCCGATACCCAGGCTGAGCAGTCGCTCCCGCAATGTACCCATGTGCTCCCGAGCGGTAATCGTCGCCAGACCGGCGGGCCGGAGCGTCTGGAGAGATCCAGGCATAAAGCGGTCGCACAGCGCCTGGAGCACAACGCTTATTCCGGATCGACGAGGCTCCTCCGCCGTCCCTAGCTCCACGGCGAAATCGCGCAGCTTCCACAGCGTTCGGTGGTAGCCAAAGCTTCGCTTGCCGTAGATCGGCATCGGTTCGGCCGACCAGCGTTCTGCCAAATCCGAAGCGATCCGAATGAGCTGACGGCGAAGCGCGGCTGCCTTTTCCGGCTCCAGCGCGGGCGCGGCCTCCAACGACCGCATTAGGTTTCGCGCGGAGTCCGCCAGGGAGCTGCCACCGATATCGTACGGCGACAGCTCGACTTCAGGCGACTGCAAACTAAACCGCGGCCACGGCCGGATCGGTAACGCGCTGCTCGCGCACCCTGGCCTTGGCCTGCGAGGTGGCCCGAAGCTCCTCGATCAGCTTGTCGTACTCCGCGCGGTCCACGGGAACCGTCACGGTCTTGCCGGACTTGCTGGAGAGGATCAGGCCGTTGATCAGCTCCACCGCGTTCAGCCCCTCCTCGCCGGGCGCGATCAGGGTGTCGCCATACAGGATCGAGCGCGCGAAATTCTGCGTGATGAGAGCATGGCCCTTCAGCTCGCCCTCC
>JAYTEU010000840.1:0-6048 GCA_043734985.1 Chthonomonadaceae bacterium | reverse complement strand
CTGGTCTGGGCGCTGCGGCAGGGGTGGGGCCGGGGGCTTGTTCGCGTGATAGAGCGTAGGGTTCTGCCAGGCATTCAGGCGCACTACATCGTCCGTAAGCGCTTCATCGAGGACATAGTTCGGGCAGCGCTGCTCGTCGGCGACCGGCAGGTAGTGAATATTGGCGCGGGGTTCGACAGCCTATGCTGGCGGCTTCACCCTGAGCATCCGCACGTCAATTTTCTGGAGATCGACCATCCCGGCACGCAGCGCGCAAAGCAGGATGTGCTCGAACGGCACGGCGCGATAAGGCCGAACTTGTACTTGGATTCGGCGGACTTGACCGCTTCCCGCCTCGAAGTCGTTCTCGGCGCCTGCCCCCAATTCGATGCCCTCGCGCCCACGGTCTTCGTGCTCGAAGCGCTTCTGATGTACCTCACGGAACCGGAGGTTACAGCCCTTTTCCACGCGATCCACCGCCTGAACTTGCCGAAAACGATCGTCATTTTCACCTTCATGGAGCCGCAGTCCGATGGCCGGGTAAACTTCCCGCAGGCGTCGCCGTTTGTCACCTGGTGGCTCCAGCATCACGCTGAGCCTTTCAAATGGGGCATCCCACGCGCGGATTTGCCGCAGTTTCTCGCCGATTTGGGCTTTAGCCAGACCGATCTCGCCAACGAACGCGTGCTCCGAGAACGCTATCTACCTTCGGACATGAAAAATCCCCCGCTTGCCGTAGGGGAGTTGGTCTGCGTTGCCGCACTCAAGAATTCCAATTGAAAGGCGCTAATCATGCTGCGCGGTAATCGAAAATCGACCCCGAAAGTCGTCGATGGGAGAGTTGACCGTTGGCAGCCCAGCCCGGTTGCTTTCGATTTGCTGCCGGAGTGGGTTATCCGTCGCCACAAGATCGTGCCTCTGAGCAAGACGACTAACCTACTCGTGTGCGCCATTTCAAATCTCGAGGACGCGGATGCAATTCACGTGGTGAGTAGTTGCGCGGGCGGCGCTGTGAGGTTCGTTCTGGCGATACGCCGCGACATCGAGCGTTGTATCTGGCAGCAGTTCGAGTCGGCACGGTCGCGCCCGGCCTCAGACCAGGCGCCGCCTGCGTAATCGGCCGTAACGGAAGTGACCGCCTAGTAGTCTGTCAAGGTAGGTTGAATGGACCGAATGTAGGGGCAATCCCTTGTGGTTGCCCCTTGGAATGGGCAGGCACAAGGACTGCCCCTACGCATGGATCCTGCCGTGACCGCCTAATTCCCGTGCAGCCTTGCTTCTCTGCCGAACGGCGGCTACTTCCGACCCGCCGGAGCAGCGCCCGCGGCGATCTCGCAGGCGCTGATCTTCCACTTGCCGCCTGCGTTGACGAGAACGAGCGTGGCCAACGAGTTGTCGGTTTTCCCGCCGCTCGTTATGGAAAGGTTCGAAAGCACCAGCGCCACATCCGGCTTGATCCTCTTTACCGCGGCATCCAACCGCTTCGCCTGGCTGCCGGTCTTCGCCTGACTCACCAGCTTCGCCACGATCTCCGAGATCGCCTTACGGCCGTGAACGCTGCCTCCTCGCGGGTTGATGAAATCCCCATCCTCGGTAAAGGCCGCCGCGAACTTCGCCGAATCGCGCTTGTTCCACGCGTCCAGAAGTTGGTCGATCACGGCAGTGAACGGCTTGTTGTCGGCGCCACTCTCGGCGGCAAAGGCGCGAACGGGAAGCAATAGAGTGAGACTCAGCAGAACGACGCTAGCCGCGCATAGGCGATTGTTTGTCATATTATCCATTTGTTTGAAGTTTTGCTCCGGTTCATCTGAGAAAGGGACCTCACCGCAAAGGTCATTGCATTAAGTGTGAATTCGATCCAAAATGGATCAACTGCTCGGGGCAAGCCCGGAAATTGTTCTAATCCTATCAATTACGAGAGTAATACGCGCTTGGCTCGCGAAATCTGGGAGTAAATGTGCCCCGATCGATTCGATGAAGATTGTGTCAGCTACTAAGCGGCTCATCTCGTTCGCAAGATAAATCTTGACCGGGCTCTGTTCATCAGCGATTTCATGCGCGAGTTCCGGTCGGCCGTCGATAACGACGATCACGTCCTCTATGTCACGACTACTGCGGTAATCGCCGTTTCCTCTGTCGTGGAATGCGTCGAGTTTCGTTGCAAGAAAGTACGGTGGGGAAATCACTCGAATGTGTTCGCCGGATGGCAGCGATATTCGATCCGCGTTCATAATCGCTTGCGGATACCATTGATTTGAGAAACCCAGTATCTCGCCGTGCTGCGGCATCACGTCAACTATTATTCCGTCGATCTCCCATCTGCAGATCGGCTCGTCAGCGCCAATCTTGTTTCTGAATCCAATTGTGCGAAGTTTCTCCTCCAACTCATAATAGTCGCTCATTGTGGCGATCTCGGCAATCACATCCACGTCGTCGGTAGGTCGGACCTCGGGCGCTCCGGCATCTGTGAGTAATAAGCCCGATATAGCCCCGCCGACAAACACCATACTTTCGCGCAATGCGCCTAGCCTTTGCGCCACGATCTCGACCTCTCGTGGAATGGGCCTAATCGCGGTCACGAGCGTTCTCCTAATCGCGCCTTCAACTCTGTGGCTGCAAGCGTGCTCTCCCTAGCGCGTCCGTCTCGGAGTGCATCGACGAGCGCGAATAGCTCATAGAGTCGTCCATCGCGCAAAGCGGCGGCGGGAACGTGTTCATCAAGCGGCTCGAACGCATATCCTCTAACGGTTCCGTGCACTGTCGGCCAGACCGGAGGCGGCTCGTCCGGCTGGCGAATAAGATCACTAAGTGGCGGCACGGCGTATGCGGTTGGCAGTCCACGCGTAACACCGCCCCGCTGCGCCGGGAACGCGTACTTCACTCCGTGGATTAGGAACTCTTCCAGAGCCGGTCGAACTACGGAGCGAAGGGTCTTGTTAAATAGCCGTGCGGCCGCTAATCGCGCTAGGGAATAGCTAACTTGCGAAGGCGCCAACCCAATTTCCTGTGCCAACTGCCCCTGCGTCCACGGTTCGTCGCCCTGACAGAATAGTTTGATGACTACGAGCATATCTTTAGTAGTGAGTACCATGTTTGTAGTATAGCACAATCTGAATTCTGAATTCTAGAATTTAGAATATATATATATCGAGAAACTGTCTATTTATTGGCGCTTCGTGTGGTTGGGATAGAGTTACAGGCATGAAGTTCAACTCCTTCTCACGCCAGCAGCGGCTTTACGATCTCGCCGTGGACGTCCGTTAGGCGGAAGTCGCGGCCCTGGTAGCGGTAGGTGAGGCGGGTGTGGTCGATGCCAAGGGCGTGGAGGAGCGTCGCCTGCATGTCGTGGATGTGGACCGGGTCCTTTGCGACGTTGTAGCAGTACTCGTCGCTCTGCCCATGCACCGTGCCGCCCTTAAAGCCGCCGCCCGCGATCCAAAGGCTGTAGGCCGAGCCGAGGTGGTCGCGGCCGTGGCCGTTGGGCTTGGAGAGGTCGCCCTGAACGAAGGGCGTGCGCCCGAACTCGCCCGCCCAGAGCACTATCGTATCCTCCAGGAGGCCGCGCTGTTTCAGGTCCATCACCAGAGCCGCCGAGGGCTGGTCGGTGTCCTTGCACTGCTGCTCCAACTGCGTGTCCAGGTTGCCGTGCTGGTCCCATCCGGCGTGCATAAGCTGCACGAAGCGGACGCCGCGCTCCACCAATCGCCGTGCAAGCAGGCAGTTGCGCGTGAAGGAGCCTGTCCGCTGCACGTCGGGGCCGTACATCTCCAGGATGTGCTTCGGCTCTTTGGTGATGTCCAGCAGTTCGGGGACGCTGGTCTGCATCCGGTACGCCATCTCGTACTGCGTGATGCGCGTCTCGATCTCGGGGTCGCCGTAGTCGGTCAGGCGGCGCTTGTTCAGCTCCGCGATATCGTCCAGCATGCCGCGCCGCAGTACGGGCGATACGCCCTCCGGGTTCGCGAGGTAGAGAACGGGGTCGCCGTCGCCGCGAAACCGCACGCCCTGATACTTCGAGGGCAGGAAGCCGCTTCCCCAGTAGTAGTCGTAGAAGAGCTGGCCGCAGGTCTTCCCCCGGTCCATCGAGGTCATCACGCAGAAAGAGGGCAGCTCGTTGGTCATGCTGCCAAGGCCATAGGTGGTCCATGCGCCCATGCTCGGGCGGCCCGGCACCTGGCTGCCGCTCATAAAGAAGGTGACGCCGGGCGCGTGGTTGACCGCCTCCGTGTGCATCGAGTTGACCAGGCAGATCTCGTCCGCGATCGAGCCGGTGTGAGGCAGCATCTCGGAGAGCCACATGCCCGACTTGCCGTACTGCTTGAACGGCTTGATCGGAGGCAGCACGGGATAGCTCTTCTGGCCCGCCGTCATCGTCGAGAGCCGCCCTTTTGCCCGGATCGAGTCGGGGATCTGCTGCCCGCGCATCGCCTCCAGCCCCGGCTTATGGTCGAAAAGGTCCACGTGCGAAGGCGCTCCGCCCTGCCACAGCACGATCACGCGCTTGGCCGTCGGCATGTGGTGCGGAAGACCCGGCATCGGCCGCATATTGGCAGTCTGCCCGGGCTGCGCGAAGCCGTCCTCGGTCAGCAGCGCCGCGAGCGCCGCAATCCCGACGCTGGTCGCTGTCTTCCCGAAAAACTGCCTTCGAGATTGGTGTAGTGCTGTTTCAAAATCCATGTGTATCCCTCATCTTCGCAACCTTAGAAAGACATCACGTAAACATTGCACAATTGCGTCGAGAACGAAGTGTGCGTTTGTGCAGCATTCATCTGGAATCTCTATTAGGTTGCGAGCACTGCACACGTTGGGCCTGCAGGAGATTCTCTAAATGTGTTTCTGAAAAGCGCCCCGGCCCCCAATTCTGGGGGAGACGTAGCACACTGCACCGACCGGTCCCTAGAATTGAGGTTAGGGGCGAATGCAGGGCTTTTTGCACACATTCTAAGGAAAGCAGGAAACCAGGAAGGGATGCAGAGGGTGCCGAAAAAGGAACTATCTCCAGTCATCCGAAGCTTTTCCTGAATTGACTTCCTGGATTCCTGCTTTCCTTAGAGAGACATCAGATAGAACCACAAAGGTTGTCTCGGGAATATTGGACACGATACTATACGAGGATCTGTAACAACAAGAGCGGCGTGACTAATAGAATCGCTACAAGAATTCGAAGCAATAACGTCATTGTCGACGATTGATTGCAATAATCCAAAATACTGAATATTGACGCAATTAGGACGAATGTGATGGGAAACGTAACGCCAAACCACCACAAGCGTAGGTCGTTGTGTTCAACCAATCGGTGAAACAAGGGAAGCGTGAGCAAGTCAATAACGTAGATGACGATTAGTAGAGTCCAATACGTGTGACTTGGCATTGGTATCAGCCAACCTAGCTTTTCCCTCATTTCGTATGACCATCTTCCACGCTGTTAACCATTGTACCGAGCCACGTTGCATTTCGTCCGTACGGACTTGGCCGCGGGCACATAGGAAGACGTTTATATCGTCGGCACAACCCAGCGCACCTGTGCGCCAGCAATTCACTCCCTCGTGACCGCGTCGTCCAGGTTGAAGATGGCGAGGCAGGCGCTTGCGTAGGCGGCGTGTTCGGCGGCGTTGAGGGCCGTGTCGCGCGGGCTGTCGCCGATTTTGAGATAGGCTTCCGCGGCTTTGGGATCGGCGCGGTAGGCGGCGAGGGCGCGCTCCAGGCCGGATGTTATCTCGCCGGCAGCGGTTGCGAGTAGTCGATATCCTCGAAGAATCGGCCGGACAGGTAGGCTTCACGGTAGGCAGCTTGAAGGTCCAGAAGAACATCCTCGTCGCCTGGAAGCAGCGGGATAAGGACCTCCGGAAGCGGTTCCGAAAGGTGACGCACCCAGAAAGCGCATCGAAATCGGTCGGTGAACCGGTGAAGTGAGACGATATAGTCCCACGACTCGCGCGGCGGGAGGTTTTCCAGCGGCGCAGCTACTGCGTGCGCTCCGAATCGCAGAAGGTCAATCTCCAACAGATGCGAGTCGCCGTGCATAATCTCTGTCTGTTTCCGCTGATACTCCCTCCGCCCTTCGCTGCC
>JAYTEU010000839.1:0-4242 GCA_043734985.1 Chthonomonadaceae bacterium | reverse complement strand
CTAAGTACCGGACCCAACAATAGGGGGACGGAATTGGCATTTGCGTCCCGAGGACGCCGGGTACCCTCTGGGTGGCGAAGCGCTTATGTGCCGGGTCGTTTATCGACCCGGCAAACCCACTGGGTACCTACTCGTGTCGCAAAAAGTCGCGTGACAACCAATCGTACGAGTTCGTGTCGCCGCCTTTACATCCTGCCTAAAATGCGGGGTTCAATAGGCTGGAGGCTTGCATGAAAGCATCCACTGTAATTTATTTGGCAGCGTTGGCGCTGGCCGCGACAGGTTCCCCGGCCGGGGCGCAGTCGCAGAAAACGCTGGAGGCGTTTGCTCGGGGGCCGCACACCGGACCGGCCGAGCAGGCGATCGTAGGGGTGACTACGCGCTTCCGCGACAGGCATAACCAGGTCATCGAGGAGCGGCACGGCTGCGGCGTGATGCTTCGGTGCGACGGATTCGTGCTCTTCTCAGCCGCAATGCTCGACCATCGAAGCGATGAGCCGGACGATATCCGCCCCGCAATCGAGATCACCGTCAGGCCGGGGACGCCGGAAGAGCGAAAAGTGACCGCGGGCTGGCCGAAATCGATCCCGTCCAGCCTGGCGCTGCGGATCGTCAAGCTGCCGGATACGCACGCGCCCGCGCTTCGCACCCTCCTCCCCTACGCCCTGAAGCGTGGAGACGTGCTGACCGTCGCGTGGCAGCCGTGGAACGAGGCCGCGCATCGGTTCGACCCGGTCCGGATGCAGCTCGTCCACTATGCCTCGCCGGTGAAGGCAGCGCCCGCGCCGGCCGCCGAGTCGTTCGACGAAGGTTTGGAGGGTGTTCCATCGGGCGCAGTAGTGATCGGCCCGGAGGGGATGGCGGTCGGTATGGTGACGGCGCGCTCCGGCGAAGATCGCCGCCGCTTCCTTTCGATGGAGACTCTCGCACGAGTCACGAACTGCGTCGTGCCGCTCCCCACTCCAGACGCGGATTTCGCCGCAAGGGATAGCGCTGTTGGGCAAGGCGGTCCCGGCGATCCTGCGGCTGAAAAGCCTGATCCGGCGGCACAGCCCGCGCGGATACCCGCCGGAGTGCAGGCTGAGGGCGGAGACGCCGGGGGGCAGCGAAGCGTGATGGTCAAGGTGCCCGGCGGTCCGGTCGTTCTGCCCCGCGCCATCGTCGATTCACAGGTCGATATGGAGAAGGCGACCGTCGCGTGCGTGGCTCCGTTCAGGATCGACCGATACCAGGTTACCAATACGCAGTTCTGGGACTATTGGAGCCGCCTGCCCAACAAGACGAGCGCGGACCAGGCGTTTCGGCGGCAGTCCTGGCCGGCGGGCTGGTCGGATTCTCCCACGCCCTTTGGTCCGGATTTGGCGGGGCTGCCGGTGCTCGGCGTTTCGCCGGCCGGAGCGCAGGGGTATGCCCGCTCGCAGGGAAAGCGGCTGCCGACGCCTTACGAATGGGCGCTCGCCGCGCTCGGTCCGAACGGCGACACCAAGACGCCCGAGTGGATCGCGCAGTATATCGCAGATACGAACGAAGCAGCAGTGCGCATCAAACAGGCGCACATCGGTTTCCTAAAGGAGGTTCCGGACGTTCACGGCGACGACTTCCTTCTCTTCTCGACGCGCCTGCACCCGCTGACGATCACGAAGGTTAAGGTTCGGGGACAGTTCATCACCGTCAATGCGGACCAGCGCATTCACGGCACGGACTTTATGGGCGGCCTGCCCTGGATCATCAGCCCATTGCTTGGCTTTGCGCCGGAGCTTCAGGCGGGCGGAGGGTTCTTCGACGCGCTCAACGGCGTCGCCGGCCTCGACGTTCCGCTGCGGCTCAAAATGCAGACTTTCTCCCGCACGGTGATCGAGCGCGAGACGCAGCCACTCTGGGATAGATGGAAAGCGCCGCTCGCAGTCCTTGCGCCGGGTTCAAGATCGTTCGATGTCAGCCCGTTCGGAGCCTCCGACATGCTCTGGAACGGGGCGGAGATGGTCGCCCCCCCGGCGGGAGCCAACAGCGGGCCGTTCGGTTTCGCGGTGAGCGTCACCATGCAGCACCCGCGGGAGAAGCCGGTGCTTGACGAACAGCTAATCGTCTCCGGCCCAAACGCCGCCGGGCTTGCGGAAACCTACTCCGGCTGCGTTCCCTTTTCGCTTTCGCGCCTGCTGGATCGGTCCCCGGGCTTCCCGGTGGCGCAATGGCTCTGGTTCCAGAACAATGTACAGGAGATGCGCGCCGCCATGCGAGTCCTTAGCGGGTGGCAGGTGAACATGCAGCCTGCCGCCGCGATGATGGAACTGCGCATCGACAACCACAGCCCCTTCGTCGGACCGGTGTTCTACGACAACTACCCGCTGTACCGTGAATGGAGCAAACCCTCGAAGCACGTGCGAAACGAGATCGGCAGCGCTATTCAGTTACCCAACGAGGAGCCCTTGCCGACTCCCCTCGTCCCGCGCGATAGCGGCGCCTTCGTGCGCTTCCTGGTTCCGATCGGCTTTCGCTGCGCCCGCTGACAGGCTGTATTCGTCTTGCCATAGTTAGACTTGCTATCGGCTTGCGATCACCGTTGATTTGCTAACCTTAGAATGGAGAACGTGCTACAATGCCATTAGTCGATATGCCGCTCGAAAAGCTGTACCAGTATCAAGGCCGGACGCCGCGCCCGGAGGATTTTGACCTGTTTTGGGAGCGCGCTCTTGCGGAGATGGCGGCGACCGAGCCGAAGCTGGAACTCGTGCCGCATGCGCTGAATGCTCCCTTCGCGGAGTGCTTCGATCTCTACTTTACCGGGGTTGGGGGAGCGCGCGTTCACGCGAAGTACCTCCGGCCGAAGTTTACCACGGAGCCGCATCCCGCCGTTCTCATGTTCCACGGCTACTCGGGCAGCAGCGGCGACTGGTGCGACAAGCTGAACTATGTGGGACTGGGGTTCTCCGTGGCGGCGCTGGACTGCCGGGGGCAGGGGGGCTTTTCGGAAGACACGGGCGGAGTGCGGGGCAACACGCTCCGAGGGCACATCATCCGGGGGCTGGACGACGCGCCGGAGAAGCTGCTCTTCCGCCAGATATTCCTGGACACGGCCCAGCTTGCGCGCGTGGTGATGGACA
Organism: Chthonomonadaceae bacterium; assembly: GCA_043734985.1. Taxonomy (GTDB): domain Bacteria; phylum Armatimonadota; class Chthonomonadetes; order Chthonomonadales; family Chthonomonadaceae; genus DATGJU01. The sequence continues at coordinate 1,141 of JAYTEU010000839.1, read as the reverse complement.
TGCCCGAAGTGGACGCCGCGCGCGTGGGAGCCACCGGCGGGTCGCAGGGCGGAGGCTTGACGGTTGCCTGCGCCTCGCTGGAGCCGCGAATCAAGCGGGCCGCTCCCGTGTTTCCGTTCCTCTGCGACTATCAGCGAGTCTGGGAGATGGACCTTGCCACGGGCGCCTACGAGGAGCTAAAAACGTTCTTCCGCAGCTTCGACCCGCTCCACGAACGCGAAGAGGCGATCTTCAGCAGGCTCGGCTACATCGACAATCAGCACCTTGCCGAGCGCATCCAGGCGGAAGTCCTCTGGCCCATCGGCTTGATGGACACGATCTGCCCGCCATCCACGCAGTTCGCCGCCTACAACCGAATCCGCTCCAAAAAGAACCTGCTGATCTACCCGGACTTCGGCCACGAAGGACTGCCCGGCTGTAACGATAAGATCTTCAACTTCATGGCGGGGCTGTAATTTTACGCCAGCACCTCGCCCAGCGCATTGAGGAATTTGGCGTTCTCGGCGGCGGTGCCGACGGTGACTCGCAGGTGGGTGGGAGCGCCGAAGACATCGCCGGTTCGGGTGATGACGCCTTTTTGGAGGAGGGCCTGGAACACCTCTTTGCTGTCGCGCTTAAGGTCTACCCAGACGAAGTTGCCGTGCGTGGGCGTGTAGGGGAGGCCCAAGTCCCGGAATGCGGCGTAGAAGCTCTCCTTGCCCGCGTCGTTCATGGCTACGGTGCGCTCGACGTGCTCGCGATCGTCCAGAGCCGCCGTCGCCGCGGCCTGTGCCATGTAGTTCACGTTGAACGGCTCGCGGGTGCGGTTCAGCCACTCCGCGATATCCGGCCGCATGGCGCCGTAGCCAATTCGATGCCCCGCCAGACCGTAGGCTTTGGAGAATGTCCGCAGCGTCACAACATTCCGGCCCGCGCGCACGTAGGCCATGCCGTCGGGATACTCCGGATCGTGCGCGGCGTACTCGAAATACGCCTCGTCCAGCACCGTCAGCACGCGTTCGGGCATGCGATCCAGGAACTTGTCGAGCGCCTTGCGGGAAACGATCGTGCCCGTGGGATTGTTGGGATTGCAGATAAACACCAGGCGAGTGCGCGGGTTCACGCGGTCCGCCATGGCGTCGAGGTCGTGCACCCAATCCGC
>JAYTEU010000838.1:0-2703 GCA_043734985.1 Chthonomonadaceae bacterium | reverse complement strand
CATTGTCCACGTTAGCAATCTTGCTGCATCGCTGATTTTTGCACCGCCACACGCGTCGAAGGCTCAATCTGTGATGGACTTGACCATTTACAGCCCCCGCGCCAGGGCCAGCACCGCCACCCGCTTCGCCCCTGCATTTCTCAATATCCGCGAACACTCGGAGACCGTAGACATGGTTGTAAGCACGTCATCAATAAGTAAGACGGACCTGCCGTCGAAATAGAGCGGCGATTTGGTGTCGAAAATGCCCTGGACGTTCTGGCGGCGTTCCGTGGCGTGAAGGGCGGTCTGGGTGCGCGTCTTGCGGGTGCGAAATAGCCCGTTAGTATCGATGGGCCAATTACGTCGCTCCGACAATACTCGTGCGATACGTTCGGACTGGTTGAACCCGCGGGCGCGAAACTTCGAAGGATGCAGCGGAACCGGCACGATATAGTCGAATTCCCGGTTAGGCGGGAGTAGGGGAGACGGCGTTTCGAGCGTGGAGGCAAGCAGCGCGCCCAGCGGACCGGCCAGCGCGCCCTTGCTCTCATACTTCAGCCGATGAATGGCGGTGCGCAGAACGCCGGTGTACTGCCCGACTGCCTGCGACCAGGCAAAGGCGGGCTCCGGGCCGATTTCGCAGTCGTCGCAGACAAGGCGTCCGGCGGTCACGGGTACGCCGCATCGGTCGCAAAATGGCGGTAGTAGGGGCACGATCGCGCCCAGGCACGCGCCGCAGAGCGGCTCCGACTCCTCCTGGCCGCACACCAGGCACCTCGGCGGATAGACTACGTCGAGCAGGCCGTTCCACACTAGACTAGCGCCCTCGGGAATATCCACGCCTCCTCCAAACGTACCATGGTTGCTATCGCCTGATACGACGCGGAGACGTGCAGTTCCTCCGCCAAACCGATGGCGGTGTCCCACCGATGGATTTGTCAGCCTTCCAGGTAGTGGAAATCGAGGCCGGGGTAGCTTCGGAAATCGGAGTCGAAGGAGATAAGACGGAGGCCGGCAGTCTTTGCGTAGGCAGCCAGGTAAGCGTCCGTCCACGTTCGGCGCGAAACCTTTCCGGTGGTGACCAGAGCGTCCAGCACAATCCGGCACTCATTAACCTCATAATGATAGACGATCTGGTGGTAGCCCATCCATCGCTGAAAGATTGACCACGCTGCCACGGGATCCAGCGGAGCGCCAGAGAAAATAGGCGCATTGCTGCAGACCCGGACCAGTCCAAGCATCGTAATGGTGGTAAACGCCAGTTTCGGGGCGGCCTCATCCTTCCAGTATTGCTCCGCTCTGGCGCGATGCACGTGGTCGGGAGCGCTTAAAGCGATCCATACGTTGACGTCAGGAAGATCGATCGCCGCCAATAGATTCCATATCCTCTCTTAGTAGTAGCTCCTCAATATCCGCGCCGGATAGTGAGCGGATGGGATGGCCGGTCCGAGGCACAAACTCGGGTAGCGCATCCCGGTGTCCCCGCTCAGAGCGCGTGGCGGTCGTCTCCAATCCCCGCTCGACGAAGGAGGCGATTAGGTCTTTAAGCTTTAATCCTCGGAGAGCAGCGGCTGCTTTTGCACGGCGGAGAAGTTCGTCCGGCAGATCTATGGTTGTCCTCATAAACACATCATATCACCAATGATGTGTTTATGCAAATTCTCGGTTGCCACCCTGCGCGTCCAAAATGAAGGATGCGCAGGAATTTTCGGTCAACTTGATGAATGGTCAGCTTGTTCGGTTTCTTGGGGCTTACTTTTACCGACTCGACACCTATGATTTCCGCCACCAAAACCTTGCAGTCCTTCTACATTACCGGCGGCACCCTGCCCCCCGACGCGCCTTCCTACGTCGAGCGCCAGGCCGACACCGACCTCTTCACTACACTCCTCTCCGGCGAGGCCCGGTACGTTCTCAAGAGCAGTCCGATGGGCAGGTCCAGCCTATCCGCCTGCGCGATTGGCCGTCCCAAGCAGGCAGGCGTCCGCTTCGCAATTGATCGAACCGAGTTTCCGCTTCAGTCTGAGTGAAAGGACGCCTCCATTCATGTTCCATCCCGGAGATAGCATTGGGCTGTATACGCTGGTTCGGCCGCTGGGCCGTGGGGCCTTCGGCGAGGTCGAGTGCCCTCTGGGCGTGGCGGAGCGGCGCTCGTCGATCCTGGCGGCGCAGGTCGCGCTGAAGCTGCCGGTCGAGGCGCAGGCCGATGCGGAGAATACTTTGCCTCTCAATACCGTGATGCTTACCTCCGCTGTAGCGCCGAAGCCAATAACAAGGAAATCGGGCACCGGAAATATAATGCACTATTGCCTGTAGACACAATCCCGGCGGCATAATACGCACGATGCCTCTTGATTTCAGAAACGAATGCCATGCCCGCGCGAGACAAATACCATAAAGCTGTCACAACCGCTCTAATTCGAGATGGTTGGACAATAACGCACGACCCCTACATCATTCCAATTGGCAAGACGAACGTGCAGGTCGATCTCGGTGCGGAGATGCCTATCGCAGCCGAACGCGGACAACAACGCATCGCCGTGGAAATCAAGGGTTTTCTCGGCGATTCCGCGCTCTACGACCTGGAGAAAGCGCTAGGGCAGTACAGTTTGTACAGAGTGATGCTCCTCAGGCAGGAACCGGACCGTGTTCTCTATCTGGCCGTTCCGCATACGATACGCGATTTTCTACTGACGGAAAGCGATTTCCGCTATGTATTAC
>JAYTEU010000837.1:0-1735 GCA_043734985.1 Chthonomonadaceae bacterium | reverse complement strand
CGCGTCCTGAAGACCGTGCCGGATCAAGTGCTCGGTCCCGGCCACAATTCGATCGTCCAAGGCCCGGACAACGAGACCGATTTCCTGGTCTACCATGCGTGGGACCCGCTGCGCAGTACGCGCCGCATGTGTATCGACCGGCTTATCTGGACGCCGGACGGCCCCCGCTGCGACGGTCCGACTTGGACGCCGCAGACCATTAGCCGCGAGATCTCTCAGCAGGACTTGCTGTAGTCCGCTCGACAATTTCGAGGGGCCGACAGCGCAAAATACATTACCGAATGACAATACCTAATGCCAAACACGCACCCACTACGAATAATCTCCGTTGCCAAAGAAGGATTCAAGACCGCCGCCGCAGCGCTGCGGAGGACGACCCTGCAGGACAATCCGCGCGCCGAGGCGATTGTCCGCGACATCATCGCGGAAGTGCGGGCGAGGGGCGATGCCGCGCTGCTCGACCTGTCGCGCCGCTTCGACTGCCCGGACCTCGACCGACTGGAAGTACCCGCTTCGGAATGGCGGGACGCCGAGGCGGACCTGCCACAGGAGCAGCGCTTCGCCGTCGTGGAGGCCGCCGCAAACATTACGGACTTCCACGAGAAGCAGCGCCGCAATAGCTGGATGGACGCTCAGCCGGACAAGATCACCGGCCAGTTGATCCGTCCGCTGGAGCGAGTGGGCGTCTATGTGCCGGGAGGTACGGCCGCGTATCCAAGCACCGTCTTGATGACTGCCATACCCGCCCGAGTTGCGGGCGTCTCCGAGATCATCCTCTGCACTCCGGCGCAGAAGGACGGAAAAGTGCCTCCGCTCGTGCTGTTCGCCGCGCGCATGGCGGGCGTCAGCCGGATATTTGCCGTCGGCGGCGCGCAGGCCGTGGCCGCGATGGCCTATGGGACCGAGACGGTGCCCGCCGTGGATAAAGTGGTCGGGCCGGGCAATGTGTATGTGAATGTGGCCAAGAAACTGCTCTGGGGCGTGGTGGACATCGATATGCTGGCAGGCCCGAGCGAGGTCTGCGTGGTAGCCGACGAAGGCGCGAACCCTGTCTACGCCGCGCTGGATATGCTGACCCAGGCGGAGCACGATGTCGAAGCCGCCGCGTTCCTGATCACGCCGTCGGAGCGCATCGCCCTAGAGGTGAACCTGGAGATCGAGCGACAGCTTGCGGTTCTGCCCCGACGGGCCGTGCTCAAGGAGTCGCTGGAGAAGAACAGCGTGATCCTGGTTACCGAATCGCTCTTCCAGGCATACGAGCTCGCCAACGTCTGCGCTCCGGAGCACCTCGCGCTGATGGTCCGCGACCCCTTCGCCGCGCTGGGCCACATCCGCAACGCCGGCGCGATCCTGATGGGCGACTACACCCCGCAGACCCTTGGCGACTACCTCGCCGGTCCAAGCCATACCCTGCCGACCAGCGGCACGGCCCGGTTCGCATCGCCGCTGCACGTCGACACCTTCCTGAAAAAGAGCAGCTTCATCTACTACACATCCGGCGCGCTGAACACCGTCGCCGAATCGCTCATCGGCTTCGCACGCGCCGAAGGCTTCGACGCCCACGCGGAAGCCGTCGTGGTCCGTCAGCCGGAACAGATTTGAGGCATCCAGCCCGTAGGGTGGGGGCTTGTCCCCCGCCGCATGGAAGGATCAGCGCGGCGCGATTGTAGGGTGGGGGCTTGTCCCCCGCCGCATGGCCGCTCGCGAATTGGAAGGACGGCGGGGGACAAGCCCC
>JAYTEU010000836.1:0-4826 GCA_043734985.1 Chthonomonadaceae bacterium | reverse complement strand
GCGGCGATATCGACCTCCCAGGGCCGCAGGTGAAACGCAAGGTCGCGGGCCTCGTTCCAGGCTGCGCGCAGGGCCGGTATCTCCTCGCGCAGGATCTCTTTGGCTTCCGGCGGGTCCTTTTCCATCAAGCGGTAGCAGAGCTCCAGCCGGAGCAGGGTGCTGACCATCGTGTGGCCAAGGCTATCGTGAACTTCGCGGGCTATCCGGGCGCGCTCTTCGGAGGAGGCCATCTGTTCGCGCAGTCGAAGCAGCTCCCGATTGCGCGCCTCGGCATCCGCGCTCAGGCGGCGCGCAAGTGCGCTGACCAGAATCAGGAAGAAGAGGTGGGTGCCGAGAACACGGAGGTATTCGAAAGATGGGAGCGCCGTGTGTGGATTAAGCTGGTGCGCGACCGTCGCCAGGGTATACAGCAAGCTGACGCTCAGGTCGACAGCCCGTTTGCTTACCGGCGTCGCGTAGAGGGCCGCGAACGTCATCAGGGCAAAGTAGATCAGCCAAAGGTGACTATCGATTCCCTGGGTCGCCGCCACCGCCAGCGCCACCAGAACGATATCGATGTAGTTGAAGACCCGGTTCCAATGCGCCTCGCCGCCTCCCGGACGCAGCGCCAGGTACGTTCGAGTCGTGACGCTTACAACAGCGGCGCCGAATACCGCCCAGACCACCGCCACGGGAGCGTCAAACGGCCGCCGGTCCCCCAGGCAGAGATACGCCAGCACGAACGCCAGGCACATCCAGACATATTTGTTAACGCGAAAGAGCTGCTGCCTGGCGATATCCATGATCTGCTCTCGCTTGTCTTTGCACTTGTGACCTTCGGTACGCCTGTTTCCACGGAAGCGATCGGACGGAAGAGTGACTCAAAGGAGCCGGAGAAGCTCGGGATGAGGTGAAACGATGGCGGCAGGAGTAATTCCCGTATCCAGCGTGACCAGCGTTCCACCGTTCCGTTGGCAGAGGCCAAGCAGATAGACATCGGTAATCAGCTTTGGGCCCGCGATGGCGGCGGGAGTAAACAGAATTCGATCGCGCAAGGACACGCTGTCAGGCCAAAAATGGTGTGCCGCGACAGGATTGGCGACAGCAACTTCCAGGAGGGCAACCGCGTCCGCTGGCCGCACCCTGACACCCGGGTAGGATGCGTTAGATATGACTCTCACGAAGCCGTTTTCCGTGAGGGGGCAAGTCGCCCATCCGGACGACATTGTCCCAGCATACCATTGGTTAGCTGTTTCATGATGCGGGTGCATCGGATCGAGAAGCGCCAACAGCACGTTAACGTCGGGCAGTTCGATTCGCATGCCAGACCTCCTCGTCATCCTCCGACAGACGCTTTACAAGGTCTAAGGTTATCGGCACAGGCAGTGTCCTGCGCGGTAACAGCAGCAGCCCGTTGCGATATTCTCCTGTCGGAGTAGGGGCGAAAGTCTGCGCGTTCGTTTCTATCTCCTCGGTCAATTCTTTTTCTTCGGTCACGATGATGCGCAACCGTGCGTTCAGCTCCAGCGGCAGTTCGCTCAAGCGCTGCTGCACCTCTGCGAAAGTCCCTTCTAAGATTTGTGTGTCCATTTCAGTTCCCCTTACCAAATCAAAGCGTTCAAGCCTCTAATATGTTATACCGCAGATGAAGGTAGAGCGCACGGGCATAGGCAGGCGCGGATTCTCCGTAACTGCCCGAATGCCCACCAGAGGCAAGTTTCTTCGCCTGAAAGTACGTGCGCAGACGCGCTGGAGCCCTCGTGCGCTTGCTCGCTTTCAGTGCGTCTGCGCCAAACTGGTATACTATGGATTGGCGACATCCACCGAAGGCGCTGGAATTACCCAATAATCCGGTCTTCCCCAGGAGCGATTGCAGATGCCGATGAGCTATGTTTGCGATATGGACGGTGTGATCTACCACGGAAATAAACTGATCCCGGGCGCGCTGGATTTTGTGCAGCGCCTCCAGTCCGCGGGCCATAAGTTCCTGTTCCTTACCAATAACAGCCAGTGGACGCCGCGAGACCTGAAGCACAAGCTAGAACAGCTCGGGATCTCGGTGGAAGAGACGGCCTTTCACACCTCCGCGCTCGCGACCGCCGATTTTCTCAGCCGCCAGATGCCCGGCGCGACCGCGTACGTCATCGGCGGCGCGGGACTGACACACGCGCTCTACAGCGTGGGCTTCACGCTTACCGAAAACGACCCGGACTATGTGGTGGTCGGTGAGACGCGCAGTTACGACTACGAGAAGATCGAGCGGGCCGCGCGGCTCATTGTGAAGGGCGCGCGCTTTATCGCGACGAACCCGGATCTTACCGCGACGACCGAGCAGGGAATCATCCCGGCCTGTGGCGCCCTCGTCGCCCCGATCGAGCTGGCCACCGGGAAGAAGCCCTACTTCGTCGGCAAGCCCAACCCCATCATGATGTGGACCGCGCTTAAGAAACTCGATGCCTCTGCCGATGAGGCGTTCATGGTCGGCGATCGCATGGACACGGACATTATCGCGGGTACGGAAGCCGGAATGAAGACCATACTTGTCCTTTCGGGCGTGACTTCACGCGATCTGATCGAGGCCTATCCCTATCGACCCACCCATATCTACGAGAACGTAGGCCACATTCCGGTGGAGGAGTTGGGCTGAAACCCGGCTGCCGGATTATGTGACCTGACGTTGGCGCTTTCGGCGATAGATGGCGAGCGCCGAGCCATAGAGCGCACCCGAGAGCAGCCCGGGAGATAGGACTGCGGGGGCGATGTTGTATGCCTGTGTCAGCAGCGCCGCACCGACGGTGACTACTCCCAGCATGCAGATCGCGAATACAGGCGGCTTGGCGCTCCCGTCGGCGGAGTTGCGCCAACCCCACCGCAAAGCGACGGCGCAGGCGATCGCCGCGAATATTCCGGCAGGAGTTCCGATGAACAGCAGGGTGAAAATCGCAGGGGGGCCGGCGTCCGCCAACGGTCCTGCCGCGGGGATGTACAGAGTGAGCCCCAGTCCCAGTGCGCCGCTCGCTGCCCCTCCCAGCCCGAAATCGCACAGCGTGCGAAACGTGCCGCCGCGAGCCCGCATCGCCAGCGCCAGTGTAACGCCCACGGCGCCAAGCACCAGTAGGATTCGCAGAAAGTCCATGCGCCCGTATTGCTCCTCTCCAAAATTGGAAACATAGCATAGAGTATGGGGCAGATTTCGCCGCCCGGCATGGGCCGTTTGGCGGATATTTAGGAGTGCGTGGTCCCAGGTTTTATAGAAGGCAAGCGCCAGTCGCCTAACGTCGCGAAAATCCGCCACGTCCCTCTCCTCTACCGTACATCGCCGCTCACTCGAAACCGGGCGGCGGCACGGTTTCAAACGTCCATTTGCCGGGCGCTGCGGTGAAGCGGAGACTGCCGTCGGAGATCTCCTTGAACTCGACGCCTGGTATTTTCGCGAACGAACGGCCGGGCTCCCAGAACGGCTTGCCGTTGACAAGCACCCGGACAGCGAGGCGGTCGGCGGGCAGGCAGACGAGGGCGGAGGTTCCGCGCGGCGAATCCAGCTTCAGCGTGTGGCCGCGTCTATCGGTCGCAAACTGCACGTCGATCCTGCCCTGGACGCTGTCGATGGTCGCATGGATCTGCTTGAGCGGGCCGATGCGCGGGCGGACCACGTAGGTACGGTAGGCGGGCGTGAGCGGCACTATTCCGGCCACATACTGCGAGAGGATCGTCAGCGGCCCGCCCGACCAGGCGTGGTTGCCGGTGCCGCCGTGCCACTCTTCCGGGAGCGTGGTCGATGGGCTCTCGGCGATCTCCTTGTACCGCTTCTCCATCCGGGCAAGCGCGGACGGCACATCGCCCATCAGTGCCAGCGCCTCCAGGACGTACTTCTCCATGTAGGGGCTCGCATGGTACTCGGTGTCCAGGATTTTGCGGATGGCCGGGAACTTCTCCACGTCCGCGATTCCGGCGACGACCGCGAGCGCATTGCCCCGATCGTCCGTCATCCCGCGATAGTTTGCGGTTCGGTAAGCCGTGCCGGTCCACATCCTGCGATTGATCGTATCGATCAGGGCCGTTCGCTGCGACCGGAACGCCGCCTCCTCGGACCGCTGCCCAACCTCATGCGCCATACTCGCCGCGCCCTCCAGCGCGAGGCAGTACCAGGCGTTGTCTAGCAGCCGTGCGTCGATGTTGTCGCCCCAGTCCGCCCAGTCCCAGCCGCCCGCCCGGTGAACGATCAGTCCGTCGGCATCCGTTTTCCAGATCGACAGGTAGTCCCGCACGTGGGGATAGGACCGGGTAAGCATGTCACGATCGCCGGAGTAGAAATAGTAGGTCCAGAAGCCGTACTTGCCGACGCTCGCGAGCATCTGCGGCGGAAGCTCCTGGCCCCAGTTACCTGCGGGGACCGGCGAATAGACCGTCTTGTCCGGTCGCTGCCACTCGATGAGATTGTCGATTGCTTTGCGGGTGAGCGCATTGGAGGAGGGGCTGAGCGCATAGAACGCCTCGCCCAGCTCGTTGACGGCGTCGCCCCACCACTGCGCGCGCTCCCGGTCCGGGCAGTCCATATAGTTGTCGCGCATGGTGACGTAGAGCGTGCGCCGCGACTTCGTCCAGAGCCTGTTGAACACATCGCGATCGCAGGTGAAGCCGCCGGTGAACTCCGTATCGTAGCCGGTTTCGCGGTACTTCAGCCCGAGGATCTTGACGCCCTCCGGAATGGTATAGACCACATGGTGGCCGTTCATCCAGGCTGGCGTCTCGTACTCCTGGACTCCCGCGCGGGTCACGTACTCGGTGTAGATCTCGTTCAGTGGGTCGTCGGTGCGCATCACGACTGTCAGTCCCGCGGAAGCGTC
>JAYTEU010000835.1:0-5578 GCA_043734985.1 Chthonomonadaceae bacterium | reverse complement strand
GAATGTCCGTATCGCAGATCTGCCAGTCCCGCCGCAGGAAATGCGTTCTCGGACCCTCGAGGTGGCCGCCGGGGATCACGAACATGCAGCCGTTGGCAGGATCGACATCCTCCAGCGCGATCCAGACGCCTACGATGCGCGTCTCCAGCGGGAAGTTGAAATAGGCGTGGTCCTGGTGCCAGGGCTTCTCGCGGCCGAGCGGCGGCTTGAGCATCGCCATCTCCTGGTAGAGGACGGGGGGATCTTCCATGATCTGTTCGAGCGCCTGAAGCAGGCCCGGCTGAACGGCGAGATCCCGAAGCGGAGGATGCTGCGCCGTGAAGCCCATAAACTTGCGAACGAAGGCGGCCCGCTCCCCACCGGGCAGCCCCGGCATCCGCTCCTCCGCCTTGCCGAGCGTGAACTGGCCGCTCTCCATCGAGGCCGAGTTTTCGGATGGCGAATCCGATTGCAGCCTGTGCCGGATGTGCCCCTCGAAGCAGATGCTCTCGCATCCCGGGTCCTCCGCCATCGTCATCGCCCTCAGTTCCGCGCGCGCCGCATCTACCGCGGAAGGCGGCAGCGCGTGCCGAATGACGAGGTAGCCGTCCGCTGCGAACCGTGTGCAGGAGTCGGCGTCAAAAGACTCCCAGCCATCTACCGCCGGACCGGGCTCCCCTTCAGAGACATACAGGTCCGGTGAGTGCGGCTCTATCTCCGGTTCGTAGATCACTTTCAACGGTCAGCCTCCGGGCGAAGTGGCGCGAGGATGGTGCGAACGCGCAAATCCCCCGCAGGTCGCACAGTGCGGGGGATTGAGAGGTGCAGTGTACCACCGAGGCGAGCTTACTTTGCGGGAACCTTGTTCACAGCGGTACCGGCCTGGGTCGGCTTAGGCAAGTCGGAACCGCCGACCGAATAGCTACTTAGACAACCTGTGATCAGATACCCGCAGGTCAGAACAAATGCCATAGACAGAACCAGGCGAATACGATTCGTTTTCATTTCGGTCCTCCTTCGGTGCGCTTACATGTCGTTCTACTTGCTGGATACATTGTTTGTTGCGGTGCCGGCCTTTGCAGGCGGGGACAAATTGGAACCATCGCCTCCTCCTTTAGGGGTGCAGCCGGAGAGCACATTGCCGCACAAGGCCACGAATGCCGATGTCCCAAACGGGCGTACACGAGTCCTTTTCACTTCCAGCCTCCTCTGGAAAGCACCCAGCGGTCGCCCGTGGGTGGCTGCGACCTAGGCTGCGGTCGGATCGAACTGCCTGCGAGGATGGACCAAGTACAGTACCCGGAGCATTACCTTCTGTTCGACCGCATCCCATTGAAGTGAATAGAGTCCCCGCGGTGCAGCAAGTCACGTGAATCGCCTCGCGCGTGCTCGGTTCAACGCCTGCGACCGAACCCACGATGGCGCCTTGTGAGGCCGGGGGAAGACAAGCCAGGTATTCCGCACATGGCAAGCAGTCTCCTGCAATGTCTGAGAGTGTGTGTAAAATGCGCCCCACACACCCAGAGGGTACCCGCAATTTCGGGGGAGTTGTTGCGCCTTGCGCCAGCCAGTCCCTCCAGAATTGGGGGCTAGGGGGCGTATTCCGCACTTTTTGCACACACTCTGAGATTTGTAGAACAGGTTCGCTTCATTTCTAATCGTCCGCATAACAGTTCTGCGCTGGGTTTAGCGGCTCTTACTCATTTTTACTTGTTGAGGTGGGGTGTTTTGGCTGTTTCCGTTACCAAAACAAAGTCGTACTCTGGCTGATTATGGTGGCTGTCGAGGCGGAGTCGGCCGCCGGCAGCAATCCCATCGTGTTCTGCCGAAACAGGCGGATTCGGTAATGATAGGTCATTCAGCAGACAGCGTCAGCTTAGTCACCCGATTTTCGCCGCCTGTAACGATAAACCGGCCATCCAGCGCAATTACAAGAGCATACAGTGCCGTGTTTTTGCCCAACGACCGCAGATATTCGCCCGTCGTGGAATCCCAAATGCGGAGGGTCTTGTCCAGGCCCGCGCCGACCACCCGAATGCCCTCCGGATGCCAGGCGATCGCCAGTACTTCCGCGGAATAGCCCTTCAAAACAAAGGCCGACTTCCTGTCGGCCATATCCCATATCTGAACGGATTTGTCCCAACGGCCGCTTGGATATCCAGAGCTCACCGACTCGGATATCCAGGACATCGTGGCATTCATGCGAACGCTGACGGATGGATACTCCCAATAGGGGCGGTGTTTGCGGCGCTCGCCGGAAAACTTGAGATTGCTCTCTCTTTACTGTCATCGCCCGCAACTCTGTTTTCGGTGGATAATCGATGGCAGGAATCGCTTAGCTTATGGTCTCACCGTGACTTACTTCCCAATTTCTACGCCTTCGTTTGCTTCCAGTATAATCACCTTTGCATCACCCCGAAAGGAAACTCACGTGTCACGCTTCTCCATATCGCGCGCCTCAACAGGTTTTACGCTGATCGAGCTGCTCGTGGTCATCGCAATAATCGCGATTTTGGCGGCGATCCTCTTTCCAGTGTTTGCCCAAGGTCGCGACAAAGCCCGTCAGACCGCCTGTCTTTCCAATACGCGCCAATTAGGTACCGCGATCGCATTGGATTCGCAGGACTACGACGAAAACATCGTAGCGGCCGCTATGTATCCGACCAACGCTCAGGGAGCCAACAAGAACGACAGCGTCTTGTGGACTACCGTGGTGCAACCCTACGTGAAGAACGATCAAGTTTTCCTGTGTCCCAGCGGAAGCAACGCGGCCTTCGCGCTGAATTGGGATACAAGGGGGCTGCAGTCCATCGGCTATAACGGAACAACTGCGGTCGATTTGGACGGTATAGACGGTCTGGCGGGCGGCACCCTCAATCTTGCCACCTTCGATGAATCGGCGCGCAGTGTGCTGATTGCAGATACGCCTAATGGTCCGAAGGGAACTCCGACGAGCGCGAACAAATATCGAGGATACGTGTTCGAGCCGCGTAATGGTCAGCAGAACGCGAAGGATTTTCGGCTCTCAACCCCACTCGTTGCCGACCGGGATCTTGTGCTTGAACTGGGAGGCACGCTGGGAGCGGGTCAGTTGAAACCGGTCTACCGCCGCCATTCCGCCGACACCAAGAACCACGGTCTTTCCAACATAACGTTCGCAGACGGCCATGCAAAGGCTGTTACCGCATCCGCAATCCTGGGACAGGCCAGCGGCGCAAATCTCTTCTGGCGTTTTCGCTGACCTTCACAAATAAGCACTTTTGGGATACATGCAAAGACGCCGGCGATCGGAGCGGATCGTCGGCATTTATAGGTTTACAACCGCCCACGGCAAAGGCAATTGTCGAATTCTTTATTGACAGTGAGAAACGTGGATGCGCGGGGCCGGGAGGCACGCTGGATTTCGCGAGAACGGAAATCCCGTTGGAAATCGTTTCGATCAATATTGTTGGCAGTCGAACTTAATGGTTGCTGAAGGGCCTTTGTTGAGTGGACGGGGATCGGGAGGCTCGTTTAGGATCGGCGTGCGCGCACCGGTATTCGGTTCGCACGCGCGCTAAACCTAAACGAGCTATTTACGAAAGGTGAGGACGCGCAGGTTGCACAAAGCGCTTGCGGTTGTCCCTGCGGAACGAAGGTCAGCGGCCGCGATAGCCGCGGTCGCGATTGGACGTGCTGTAGTAGGCGCCGCGCCGATCGTCCTGGCAGTCGTCATCGCTGTATCGGCGGCTGTCATAGGAATCCCGGCTGTCCGCGTAGACACGGACCGGTCGATCACCGCGATAGCCGTCGCCATAGTCGTCACGGTATCTGGTGGATTGGTAACGGTAACTGTCCCGATCACAGTTGTCGTCGCGATAACTGGTGGATTCGTAGCGACGGCCATCGCGATCACAATTATCGTCTCTGCGATATCTGACCTCGGCGTAATCGTCACGGTATCGGCTGCTGCGATGATTGTTCTGGGACAGCGCCAGCACAAGGGCTGCCGCGCCCAGAATGATAGCGCCATTGCGATTTCCGTCTCTGCTCGCATTAGCCGCGATCGGCGCGACAATGCCGCCAAGACCCACGACAGCAGACACTGCTAGAGTGGTGACAGTGGTTCGAAGACTTCTCATGTTGCGTGTTCCCTTCCCGGCCGTATTTATGCCGGCCTTACGAATTGGACACGCAAATCTCACTCCATTGTGACAGCCTGCCCAAATAGATATTTTCTCAACGTCCGTGCCTCTGCCTGGCCCGGCTGCAAGTGATTAGCGCTCCGGCGCAAACGGATACTCAGCGAGCAGCGCTGCATCCGAAGGGCGCCGGCTTTCGTTTCCGGTCGACGTACGGATGTTGGCAGTGGTTCGTCGCGATCCTGGGCTCGACAGACCCTGCCTCTGCATGCAATATGGATGCAGATTGGAGTATTCCAAGATATCTCAGCATCTATTGACAATGCCCGCGCACCTCAATATAATGCTTGATAGGTAACTTCGACTCATCGTAGTTTTACCGTAAGAAAATCGTGCAGAGGTTGGACCCGGAGGAGGATCGTTCCCTCAGCCTAATCCGCTCACTCCCGTGAAAGGGAACCTGGGAAGCGATCTTCAGCGCGTGGAAACACGGCTAACAAACTGAACAGGGAGGAGCGACAGTGCGATGACCCTCTATTGCCAGACGGTCGATGTACTTCCGGAAGCCCAAATGTGCCGGCTCGGCTCCGGCGCGCGTTCGACGCACATCATCGAGCGCGATCCCAACACGGGCGCCGATGTGGAACGATATAACTACCGCTGGCGCGATTTCGAGGTCAACTTCTACCTTTCACGGCAGCCGGAGATAGCGACACACCTTCAGGGAATTATCGACTACGCCTACAAACGGGCGCGGGCGAATGGATTCGCGCTGGATCGTGACTTCGTCCGACGGATTCAGGCGACCCGTCTCGTGATCGGATATGAGGCGGGACCCAATTTCCAAGAGCGCAGCCGCTTCGAGCGCCTGGAAGACATGATCGTCGCGATCCGAAACAGCACTGGATCCCTCCTGTTTTGGGAAGGTGGAATTTACGACGAGTATGGGCAACTGCTAGTCGGATGAGGAGGTGAGGCAGTCGACAGTCGGAACATTTCACGCCCTCTGTCTGTTCTAATAGTTTGCGCGGCAGTCCTCGGCGGATCGCTTCGATATTCTTGTAGTTACACTCTGCTCGCACTTGGCCGGCGGTCTTACGCGAGTACGTCCTGGTTTTCCGGGGAAGGTAGATTTTGCATTGACCAACCAGGTCCCCGTCGATCGGTCTCTATCCATTCAGTTGTTCGGCGCGATGGTAGTTACCTGCGGCGGGCAGGAGCTTTCCAAGGTGCGTTCCCGCAAGGGGCTCTGGCTGCTTGCGCTCCTCGCCCTGCGCGCCAACCAGCAGGTACCGCGTGAATGGGCCGCCGCAACGCTCTGGCCCGACAGCGAGGACCCGCGACAGACGCTTCGCCGCACCCTCACCGATCTTCGCACCGCGCTCGGCGACTGCGGGAACGCCCTCACCGCCACCACTCAATCCATAAGCCTCTGCGTGCCGGAGTCTCTGGTGGATGTTCTCGCCTTCGATTCCTGT